>CAJWOS010000736.1 GCA_913044235.1 uncultured Pseudomonadota bacterium | reverse complement strand
GGCGGCTTTACCGAGTGTAACGACGGAATCGACAACGACTTTGACTCGGTCGAAGACGCCTCCGATACCGAGTGCTCGTCGGCGAAGGACGACGCAGAAGGGCTATGAGCCACGGTCCATCGACGGCCCCATCTGAGCCACGGGATCCCGCACAGACCTTGATGGGCGCTGGTTCGGTGTTTCTCGGCCACGCTCTGCTGGTCCTTCTCGTGATGGTCATCACCACGGCAGGAATCAACGCAGCGTCTTCGATCCTGGTCATCGGCGCCACGCAGGCGCTCTATGTGGTTCCCATGATGGTGCTTTCGTGGCGTCGAGGCGCGCGGCCGTACTTCTGGGGCGTAGTGTGCGCGGCTGCCATCACCCTTCTGCTCAATGCTGCATGCTGGTGGCTCATCGTGGAGTCCCTGGACGGCGTCTAGGAACCGCCAGTGCCCACCAAGTCGCTCAGTCGGTCAGCAGCCCCTTCATGCCCGTGGGCCCCCCCACACCTCGCCCCATCGGGGCGTTCTTCCCCGCAGCGATCCCGGCCGCGTTCATCGTGACCCGCTTGCCGGTACCCATGGCCCAGCGCCGACCGCGCAGCTGAAACTGCGCACCCGCGAACGCCTCCGCTCGCCCGCGACGTGCAGCGATCTGCTCTTCGGCCTCCGCGACTGCATCGTGGCTGTCTTGTAGATGCTGGAGCTTCAATGAGAGCGCCAACACTGCCGAGTCGCAAAAGTTCACACGCTCACTGCGGGTGCTTCGGCTCCGGCCCACCTGCGCATCCTTGAAGCGGGCGATGTGAAGGTCGGCAGACCGGAGAATGTGGGCTTCCCAGATCTCAAAGAACCACTCGGCGGTGACCACGTCGGCATGTCGACCAAAGAAGTGCATCCACCCCTTCGACTTCCGAGAAAGGCAGAAGACTCCGCAGTATTCGGCAACCTGAAAAGCCAGCTGTCGGCGCCAGACCGAGCGCTTTCCCACCACAACCCACCGGTCACACATCTGATCGTGGATCCCCTCCGACAAACGCACGTTGTAAGCCCCCAGATCCCAGCGCACGAGGAGATCGTTCGCCTTTGCGCAGGCGGCCCGGCCCTCGGGACGCCCCAGCTGAGACCGCGCCAGGCGACGCAGCTTCTGGATTCGTCCCACCACGCGAGCCAGCTGTTCCTCGTCGCCACTCGCCTCTACAGGTACCGCGGCCTCGTTCAGTGCCGCCCGAATTCCCACGGCAATCCACCAGTCGAGCGAAGCATGGGCTTCGGATGTCTTTTCGAACGCCACCCGGAACCAGGACCCGCCGAACACCGACTGGACGAGACGCATCAACGCCTTCTTGAAGGTTCGCCCGTGACCATCCCCTGGGGCGAGACCGTGCGCGACTTCGTGCACAAGCGTGGCCCAAATCTCCGCAGCGTCGGCATTGGGACCGATTTCCAGCCGGATGCGCTCGGGTCCCCGGCTGGACAACCAGATGCGACCGGCCACAAACCCGTCGCGAGACTCCAAGACGCGCACAAGCTCGAGCGGAACATCTCCGAATCCTGCGGCAGCACACACGCGCCGCAGCACATCGCGGATCGTTCCGTCGTCGTCGGGGTCGAGCGGACGGTCCGCGAAAAACAGGAGCGGCGCCAGGGGGGGGCCCGGCTCGACCGCTTCGATGTCGTCGTCGAGAGCTCGTTCCCCCCCAAGGGTGGTGGTGGGCGCCTGAGCCGGCACCCATGGTAGCGGTACGCCGTGCTCATCGACCGGCTCCGGAGAGACCAAGTCGAGCGCACGCCGAAGCTCCATCTCCGCGGCCTGATGCAGCCGCACACAGTACCGCGGAAACACCCACCAGACAGAGCGCGCATCCCGCGCAGTCGGTGTCGCAAACCAGTCTTCGTGGAGCAGGATGTGCTGGACCGATCGAACGGTCGGCCGGGGCACCTCGATGGCCCAGCGATGGTCTCCAAGCCGCCCCAAGCCAGGCACCCTGGTGTTTGGTTTGATGTGGACCGTCGCTCCTCGTGCGGCACAGCCGTCCAG
>CAJWOS010000735.1 GCA_913044235.1 uncultured Pseudomonadota bacterium | reverse complement strand
GAGGACGCCCGGCGGATTGCCCCTGCGGCTGTCGACCTTGCAGCTGCAGGACCGGTTCCCTGACCATGGGCGACCGAGCGCGTGTGGAAGGCCTGGCGCTTTCCCGGACTGCCGCAGCAGGAGAAGTGGGTCCATATGCTTGAAGCGCGGAGCGAGACGGATGGGGGAGGGCTCTGCTCGGTTTGGGCCGGCGGGTGGTTTTGGGTCGTGAGGGCGCTTGTGGGTTAGCCCACCCCTTCGGGGAGAGACAGAGTCCGCAGCAGGCGAAACCCGAACCCGCCGTTGCGGTACCCACCCCCCTCTCCAGCCCGGTCGGCCGAGCGCATGCGGTCGGCCGAGCTGAACCAGCTTCCACCCCGAAACGCCATCGCATTCACATCGCTCTCTTCGGCATGCGCTGCCGGCGCATGGGTGTCTGTGCTCAGGCGGAGGTGCGCCTCGAAGCGGTTGTGGCACCAATCTGTCGAGTTTCCTGCCATCCCCCGCACACCATAGGGGCTCTGGTCGACGGGAAAGTCGCAACCGTTGCTGGGTGTCGGCCGGTCGGGTGTGCTTGTTTGCATGCGGGCCATTGCCGGGTCGAAGTGGTCTCCGAAAGGATACAGGCGTGCGTCGACGCCGCGGGCGGCCTTCTCCCACTCGAATTCTGTGGGGAGGCGCCAGTCCTGTCCGGTTCGGGCTCGCTCCCACCGGGCGTAGGCGCGGGCGCTGGACCAGTCCACCATGTCGACGGGCCAGTCGGGAGCCTTGGTGTCTCCATCGAGATCCGGACGCAGGGAGAACTGCTGCCCGTCGAAGCCCACGAGCAGGCGGCCCCGGGCATCGGGTCCGGTGGGGGTCAGGGCGGGCGCATAGCGCAGAGCTTCGTTGGTTCGGCCCCGGGCCACGAGGTCGTTTAGGAACGCCAACATCTGTGCCCAGCTGACTGGGTACCGGCGCATCACTCTGGGCCCGAGCCACAGCCGACAACGGGGCACATCAAAGCGCCCCCGTGGGTCACCGCCGAACCAGAACCACCCCGCGGGGATGTAGCAGTCGTCTGGCCCGAGGGCGTCGACCTCTGGCAGCAGGACCGGGGTTGGATCGGTGCCATCCGGCGGGATGCCATCCCAGTGGTGTCCCCGCTCGATGAACACTGGGTAGCGAACGTCCGCTCGGTCTGGATGCTCGATGCGGCAGAGGTACCGACCCATGGGAAGCTGGAAGCGGCAGATGGGGGTGCGGCCAGCCTCGGCAAAGCGCTCCAGTACGAGGCGCCGCTCTTGCTCGACATACCGATAGATCTGAACGGTGGCCCCTGGTGGCTCCGTCACCAGGGTCAGAGCGCCGTCGCCCGTGAGGTACCGCACGTGGGTGGGGCGGTCGGGATGGGTGTCCGGCAGCGCCGCCACATGTCGCCTCAGCTGCAGGGCATGACGCGTGACGTCTCTGCGGTTCTCCTCCGCCGCCGCGTGGGCTGCACGGGCCAGCCATGCCAGCTGTTCGTGTGCCTCCGGTAAGTCCGGGGCCACGCGGAGCGCAGCGTAGAGGAGACGCTCCGCACCCAGCTCCGTGCGCTCGATGGTGGCCTCGAGGTTGCGTGCTTCATCGAGCATCGTCCAGGCCGGCACCTTGTCGGCCAGCGGTCGCCACGCTTCGATGGCCATGAGCTGGCGATGGGCTTCGGCTTGGAGTCGGTCCGCCTTCACCCGCAGGCCATTGGCCTCGGCCAGACGCTCGGTTGCGCTCTCGACCACCTCCAGGGCATCGCGGCGTCGCTGGGTGCCATCGAGCCATTCTTCGAGGGCGCGCGCCATCTGCTGTGCGTCGGAGAAGCGTGCGGAAGGATCGCGCGCCATCGCTCGCTCACAGGTCGCGATCAAGGCCGGTGGTAGTGAGAGACGCGCAAGCACGGGCCGTGGAGCAAAGTCAGCCTCGTCGTCGATCTGTCGAACCAGAGTCGCTGTGAGGCTCTCCGGTGGTGCGATCGGCTGGGGGGACCCCACAATCACCTGCTCCAGAACGCTGATCGCACTTCCTCGATACGGCGAGCG
>CAJWOS010000734.1 GCA_913044235.1 uncultured Pseudomonadota bacterium | reverse complement strand
TGGAATGGATGGAGGACCGGACCGGTGATGCCGAAGCGGTCGGGTCCGGGTTCATGCGACTGCTCGCTGTGTCGGATACGGTGCACCCATGGCGGCTCGCATCGAGAATTGGATCATGACTCTGTTTCCAACGTACGCATCCCCACGAGTACGAGCGGGGCTGGCGGCGGTTGGCTTTGGTCTCGCGGCGCTTCCAGCACATGCCCAAGACTCTGCGCAAGAGAGCGCCGGAGACATCGCGACCCTCACGGCCCTGCTGGCCCGTCCGGATGCTGTGCGCATCAGCCTCACGGCCGATCTCGTCGGTACAGACCGCACCTCGGTCGAGGTCAATGGCGACAAGGTCATCGACGCGGGCGACTTTGCGCTGCCCGTGCTGAAGCTCCTGGGCACGGGCAGCCTGACGATTGAGTCTGGTGTGTATGGACAGGCCGCGGTGGATGTCGTCGATCAAGTGGGCGGTGGGCCAGACCGGACCCGTCCCCTGATCTGGGTCTGCGAAGCGCTCTCGCTTCACCTGGTCGACCTGAAGCTTGAGGTTCCGCCGGATCATGGCGGGGCGTCTTCTGGTGCTCCGCTTGCCGTTGTGGACCTGCATCGCGACGGTGCGGTGCTGACCATGGAGAAGATTCGCAATACCGAAGACTTCCCGGTCACCTATGCGCTGGCGATGAGCACGGGCGCTGCGCCGATCGCCACCGACGTCGCACTTCGTCGCTCCCTGCTGTATCTGGGCAACGCTGCGGTGCTCCACGGGACCGTGTGGGATGCCCCGTACCGCCTCGTGGAAGGCAGCTCGGTCGAGGTCTCCGACAGCCTGTTCGAGATGCCTGCAGCAAGCTCGAGCACAGACGCGGTGGGAATGGATGAGTTCGATGGGCATGCGCTGCCGCAAAAGATCGCGCTGGTGCAGTCGGCCGACCACCTGGACATCCACAATGTGCGATTTTCCGGGCTGCGCACCCACGCACACCCGCTCGCCAAGGCTCCGGAGGTCTTCATCGAAGAGGTCATGGTGGATGGTCTTCTCGACATCGGCTCCGGTACGAGCAACCCGGGCAGCATCGCGCTTGCGTACAACACCTTTGTTCAGAGCAGCCTGATGTGCGACATCGACGGCTCCGGGGCTCTATTCGCTGCGCTCCCGGCGTTCGACAGCGCCTCCGCGCCCGAGGCCTCTGCCTTGAGTGTCATCGCGGTCAACAGTGCGTTCTGGCAGCTCAACCACAGCCTGTTCCACCTCAACCTCAGCGAGAGTGAGTGGAGCGGCACGGACTACGGGCAGCGCTCCGCACTTGTCGCATCCAACGTGACCCTCCACCTCAATGACATTGCTGGCGCGAACGTGCCCATGCCGGTGGCTTCGACGACCGAGGCGGCGCCCCGGCTGGTGCTCCAGAATGCGTACTTGCAGGGGCACTGGACGCCCGGAACGGCGTCGGACCGGATGGAGCTCGAACACATTCTGATGAGTGACCCCACGGGGGCGTCTCCCTGTGGCGCGGCTTCTGGAGGGACATGCACGGAGACCGGCATCCTCCACCTCCCCGAGAGCGTGATGGCGCTCGATTGCTCGGCAGTCATCGACAACATCCAGGCGCCCACTCTCGAGACCACTGACGATGGGCGTGTCTACGTGGCGCGTGGGATCTCGGAGGTGGGCGCGGCCGATGTGGCCGATCCGCTGGCCCGGCCGGCCTTGGTTCCCTTCACAGAGGTGGATGGCAGCGGCGCTGTCTGGAAGCGCCCGGTCGACTTTGGGGAGTGGGAGGGGTCGGAATACTGCTCGGCCGACACACCGTCGCCTGTGATCGGTGCCTGGTCGGAGCAGGGGCACAACTGCAACCTTGCGGTGCTGATTGCGATGGACAACGCGGCAAGTGGCCAGCCGCAGCCGCACGGCGACGGTCTGCGTTCGAACGACCCGTATGGATTGGGACTGGGCTGCCGCTACAGTGCCGCAGGGATCTGGATTCTGTTGCCCGTTGCATGGCGTCGGCGGCGCTCCAGAGAGGTCGCCCACAAGGCTTCCTGAGGGGCCCTACGGCAACCGCGTGAGCGCGAAGCGGACCGAGGACGCCTGCAGAGGCCTGTCTCTCGGGCGTGCTCGGGGGTGCGGAGCGGCGAGCCGTGCTGGTCACGCTACGGCAGGGGCCCTT
>CAJWOS010000733.1 GCA_913044235.1 uncultured Pseudomonadota bacterium | reverse complement strand
CCCTGTTGCTGCCTGCAGGCTGCGCTGCCCCACCCCCCCGTTCCCACAGGAAGCCCACGGGCGACCTCTTGACGCCCGCAAGTCCGGAGCAGCTCGCACAGTGGTCGGGCACGGGCCTCCAGGCGGCCAGGTCCTATTGGGAGCGCATGGGCAGCACCGCAGTGGTCATCTTGCATCGAGGCGCTGTTGTGGCCGAGTGGGGGGCGGCGAGTCGGCCCGTCCAGAGCCATTCCCTCCGCAAGAGCTTCCTGGGGGCCCTGTTCGGCATTGCGGTCGAGCACGGCGAGATCGAGCTGGACGACACGCTCGAAGCGCTCGCCATCAACGACGCCGTGCCGCCCAGCCTGAGTCACGCCGAACAGCAAGCCACCGTGCAGCACTTGCTGCAGTCTCGCTCGGGGGTGTACCACCCGGCCGCTTGGGAGACCCCCTCCATGGCAGCGGATCGACCGGAGCGGGGAAGCCATCCGCCCGGCACCCACTGGTTCTACAACAACTGGGACTTCAACGCCCTTGGCACCGTGTTCAACCAGGAAACCGGAGGAGATCTGTTCCGCGCCTTTCGAGACCACATCGCCCAACCCATCGGCATGGAACACTTTGACCTCGGTCACACCGCGTACGCCTATGACGACGAGCTCTCCGAGCATCCAGCCTACTCCTTCGAGCTGAGCACGCGCGACCGGGCCCGCTTCGGGCTGCTCTACCTGCGCAACGGCGACTGGGATGATGCACAGCTGATTCCCCAATGGTGGATCGAGCAGAGCAGGCGCGCATGGTCCGATGCAGGAGCCGGCGTTGGCTATGGCTACCTGTGGTGGGTCGCCATCGACGGATGGCACCTCGGCAGCCGCTTTGCGGGCGCGCCGTACTCTGCTCGAGGCTGGGGTGGACAATACATCGTGGTGGTCCCCGAATACGACCTGGTGGTTGCGCACACCGCAGATCTCCGCGCACAAGACGACATCAACGAGACCACCACCTTTCAGGACCTGTTCGCGCTCATCCTGGAGGCGGCCCCGGACTGATCAGCGACCGCAGCGAAAGAGTCCCGGCTCTCCGTATGGGCATCACCGCAGTTGACCCTTTTGGGCGCATCCCACTACATTTTTCGAAGCCACTCCAGATCCACTTTTCGACGCCATCGCCTTGCGTGTTCCTCCACCTTCTCCCCACTGGTGTTCCATGCGCGTTTCCTGCACACTTGCCTTGCTCACCGCGGCCGCCCTTCCGTCAACGGCCAAAGCCTCAGACGTCCTCATCCTCTGGGACACCGCCACCGGGGGCACACTCGACCTCAAGACAGCGCTGGAGGGCGCCGGCAACACAGTCACACTGAGCTGGACGGTCGAGCATGACTATGATGGTACCAACCCGCCCTTGTCCGGGTACGACGTCGTCATTCACCTCAATGGGAGCACGTACTCGTATGACATGGAAACCGCGGGCCAGTCTGCCTTGGTGAACTTTGTGGACGGCGGCGGTGGCTTCATCCATCACGAGTGGAACGCCTACCAGTACGACCTCGGTCAGTACAGCTTGATGGAAGACCTCACGCTCTTCCGACGAACCAGTGGCTTCTCTGGCACGATCACACTCTCGATGCTGTCGAGCGCCACCAGCCATCCTGTCATGGACGGTATCTCTTCTTCGTTCAGCTTCACGGCCGGTAGCAACATCGGCTCCGTCGCAAGCTTTTCTTCCGATCCCGTAGAAGTGCTCATGGAGGACAGCTCTGGCAACGACGCTGTCGCGGTGCGCGAGTGGGGCAGCGGATGCATCGTGGGCTTCCACCACGCCGCAAACTATGCCAGCTACACGCCATTTTCGAGCGCCGACCTGCTCGATGTGTACGTCAATGCGGTGGCCTGGGCGGCCAGCTGCCAGACCACGGATGCCGATGAAGACGGATACGACTCCGCAGCGAGTGGTGGCACGGACTGTGATGACGACGACGCATCGATCAATCCCGGAGCCACGGAAATCTGGTACGACGGCGTAGACCAGGACTGCGATGGCGGCTCGGACTACGACGCAGACGGCGACGGCGACGACTCCGACCTGTACGGTGGCACCGACTGCGACGACACCAACGGAACCATCTACCCCGGTGCGACCGATGCCTGGTACGACGGCGTCGACACAGACTGCGCGGGCAATTCCGACTACGACGCAGACGGCGACGGCTACGACTCCGACCTGTACGGTGGCACCGACTGCGACGACACCAACGGAACCATCTA
>CAJWOS010000732.1 GCA_913044235.1 uncultured Pseudomonadota bacterium | reverse complement strand
AATCCTCGTGGAGGGTCGAGCCGATCCCGCCGCGCATATGCAAGCCATCGCCGCGGAGTTCCGCGCTCGGAAGGCACTCGAATGATCCCGGTCTGCGCAGCCGCGACCGTTCGCCATCGGGATCGAACCGTGATCGAGCAGGTGGGCATTCCCGGCCGTGTGCTGATGGAGATTGCCGGCCGGCGGGCCGCAGAGGTCGTTCACGCTTGTGCGCCCATGGCAGAAGTGGCGGTCCTGTGCGGGCCTGGCAACAACGGTGGCGACGGCTTTGTCGTGGCACGCTGGCTCGCACTCTGGGGACATTCCGTTCGAGTATGGTGCACGCGAGAGCCCACCACACCCGATGCTCAAGCCAACCTCGGCCTGCTGGATGCCGCGGGAGTACCACGGACCACCCTCGAAGCGGCACTCGATGGCGCTGGAGTTGTGGTGGACGCATTGCTGGGGACCGGCCAGCGCAGTGCCCCACGCGGCGCCATCGAAGCAGCCATCCATGCCATCCGCCGGGCGCATGCCGAGGGTGGCCAGGTGGTGTCTCTCGATCTGCCCACCGGCGTGTGCGGCGACACCGGTCGCCTTCTTGGAGGGCCGGAACAAGCAGTGCGCGCACACCATACGGTCACGTTCGGCTACTGGAAGCCAGGACTGCTCTGCGCTCCGGGTGCCGAGCATGGCGGATGCATCACGGTTGTAGACATTGGCCTCGACCTCGCTCGAGCCGTCGATCCCGCGCAAGAGTCTCCAGATGCCTGGCTCGTGACCGAATCCGACGCAGCGGCGTGGCTGCCAGGCCGAAGACCGTCTGCCGCAAAGTGGGACCGCGGCCACGTGGCCGTCCGAGCGGGTGGAGGTGCCGCGGTGCTTGCCTGTCTGGGCGCATTTGCAGCGGGAGCCGGCATGGTCACCCTGCTCGCGCCGCGCAGCGCCTGGTCCACCCTCCACGGCTTGGACCCGTCGGTCATCCTGGCGGAGCCCGATGCGCTCGACCCACGACGCCACGATGCGTTGGTGATTGGTCCGGGGCTGGGTTTCGATCATCCCGATGAGGTGCACGACGTGTGGCGCACCGCCCCGCTTCCTGTGGTGGCCGATGCAGATGCGCTCACCATTCTGGCGCAGGCCCCTACGACCCCCGAGGTCGATGCCACCCGTGTGCTCACCCCACACTCCGCGGAGGCCGCCCGCCTCCTGGGCCAGTCTCGGACCGATGTGGAGGCTCACCGCTTCGAGGCGGTCCACGCACTGGGCGCGCTGGGACTGCCGGTACTGAAGGGACCAAACACCCTCGTGGGCTCCCACCCACCCTGGGTGAGCCCCTTTGCAGACGAGCGTCTGGCTGTCGCCGGTTCCGGAGACGTTCTGGCGGGCTGCATCGCCGCAGGGCTGGCACGAAAGACCACCCCTCGAGAGGCAGCGATGCTGGGGGTCTGGCTCCACGGGGCCGCTGCTGTGCACATGCCTACATTTGGCACGGCACGGCATCTCGTAGACGCCATTCGCACGAGCGCAGAAGCCCTTCGGAGTCGATCCGCGCGCCACGGGCGGCCCGCATGAACAAACCGGCCATCGTGGGAGTCGTGGGCTGGAAGAACGCAGGCAAGACCACACTCACGGCCCGCCTGGTCACCGAGCTCACCGCGCGTGGACATCGCGTGTCGACCATCAAGCATGCGCATGTGTCATTCGACATCGACCACCCTGGGCGCGACAGCCACCGACATCGCGAGGCCGGGGCGGTGGAGGTCGCGATCGCTTCGCCCCATCGCTGGGCCGTGATGCATGAGCTTCGCGGTGGTCCCGAGCCCACACTGGACCAGATGATCGCCCGGATGTCTCCTTGCGACATCATCCTCGTGGAGGGCTACAAGCGCGGCCCGCATCCAAAGGTCGAGGTGCGACGGCACGGAGCACGACAGCGCGATCCAATCGCCCCGACCGATGCGCAGGTGTTCGCTGTGGTCTCAGACACGCCAACCGCCGAGCCCGACCCACTGCCCATCTTCCAAAGCGATGCAATCCCAGCCCTGGCTGAAGTCATTCTCGAACGACTCGCTCTGCCCGCGCGCACAGCTGCACTTCCGTGATGTCGGCATCGACGATCTCGACCTGATGCACGATGATCCGCTCAAGGCGCGCTCCGGACAGAAGCGCCTGTCGCAGTCGCACGCGCTCGAAGATGGCCCCCCGGAGGTCGGCCCCCCGCAGGTCGGCCCCATCGAGCACACCTTGGAGGTTCAGCCCGCGCATGTCCGTTCCGCGAAAGCGCGTGCGCAGCCCTGTGGTCTCCACCCAG
>CAJWOS010000731.1 GCA_913044235.1 uncultured Pseudomonadota bacterium | reverse complement strand
GACGGGCGGGCGGGGGCCGGAGTGGAGGCCTGGCGTTTATGCGGTGTTGGGCGAATCGGACCTGGATGCATGTAGAACTTTCTGGATGCAGTCCGACGGGGCTGCTGTAGTCGAAACCGACCGTGCGAAGTGCGGTCATGCGATACAGCCACGCACGGTGCGTGATGCCGCCAGCGACGCTTCGTGTGCTGGCGTCGCCGTCCCGGCCGGCAAGGGGCCCCCCGTAACGGTCGACCTGGAGTAGCACATATGAAGCGAGGAGCGCGACGGGCAGGGAGGGCTCTGTCCACGGCGACCCGCAGGGTGAATTCTGGGGGTGCTGACGGTGCTGGAAGGTCGAACAGGTCGGCTTCACGAGCTGCCGCGGGAACAGGATACGCTGGATGGACGTTTCGGGGGGCGGTCTGGAAGAGCCCTAGGGCGTTGATGTTTCCCATCCCCCACGCGGGCGCTCGTTTTCGAGATGACGCGTCTGCATCCGTGGTTCGCGAGCATCAACAACGAAGACTCCGCCGGCGTTCAGAACGCCGTGATTCCGACCGGTAATGGCGACCCGAAGCGGTATGAAAATCCGCGTAAGATCGACCTCAAGGGTGATCACAGCGACTCGCTCACGTTCTCCATGACCTCGAAATGGCCTTGCCTCGTCAGGGACTTTGCGCCGGATGTCATGGCGCCCGCCGTGGCCCATCTGGTGCGCACGCAAGCCGACTGGAATGCCGTCTCGTGAGACGCAAACCCACGCTCGAATCCGGGCTGATGCGCGAGTGAAGCGCGAACAAATGCTCGGAAAGACAATTGCGGGGTCGCTAACCGCCATCGAGCCGTGAGAAGTCTTCCAACCGACCGGACACTTTGACTTCGGAGACCTCTTTTCCTTATTGGACTGCGTTGTGTTGCAGCCTCCTTGCCGTTCCGAAGAGGGTGACCGGCGAATCGGTCTCGGCTCAGTTGGCAGAGTCCGAGCGGCGCAGACTTCGCGCCATCGCTCGGAAGACCGGACGAACCTCGTCGGCTCGTGCCATCTCCACCATTCCCACCGTCATGATGTAGCCACCATCCACAGGCAGCATCATCATATGGACCAGTGATGGAACGCCATTTCGGGTGGCTGAGGCTTCGAGCTCGTGGCCGGAAATGCCGTCGACGGTGACGGGGGCGCTGGAGGTGATGGTTGCTCCTTCACAGCCAGGAAGCGTGCGCAGGCGATTTGTCGCATATGTGCGCAGATCGGGAATCGAGACGGCTTGGATGGACTTCGAAGCCATGAACAAGGGTGCGCCAGGCGACAGGGGCAGCGGCCGGTCGGCGAAGATCGCACCGGTGGCTTTGAGGTCCACCAGCTGCAGTCCTGCGCCCGCCTCGATCGAAAAACCCATGATTTGCTGCATTGTCGGAGGAGGGCTGTCGTCGAGTCGAGTCGACATCAGCGTCGCGTGCAAGGCGGCCTCGAAGGTGGGTGCATCGGCTGCGGCGCACCCTGCTGTCACCAACACGGAGCGGGACTCGTCGCCGACGTGAAGGATCCACTTCTCGATTTCCATCCCTTGGACCGCCTGCTCTGCATGGATCAGCACCCCCGAGTGGGGGCCGACCACGACCGCTTCTCGTCCGCGGTAGGTCATGCCCGAGCGGGCAGCCACGTCACTGCCCTGCCGCGATGCCTCACTCAAAAAGTCCGGGTCGAATGGTGTATCCATACCAACCACCATCACGAAGGCGCCCGAGGCGGGCTGCTCGAAGCCCGCAAAGCGCTGTGCCAGATCGAAGCCTGGGGGTGGCTGCACCCGTGCGCCTTCGCTTGCGAAGACCTGCGCTTCTCCGAGCTGGGCCGTGGGCGCTGGGGCCGGCGGAAGGGGCGGTGTGCCGGCCGTAGAGGCCTCGGGACTGGCAGCCAGGCTTGTGCTTCCAATGACGAGAAACAGCAGGGCGGGAATGATCGCTGTGTGTGGCATTTCGACTGGCCTCATGTCTTTGGCGTGCCTAACGGCTAACGGATCGGCCGTGCGAGCGGAGGACCGAGGTTGAGGGAGCATCGTCGGGTTGAATGTCGAGGGTCTCCGGGAAGGGGCGGCATGTCTTTTCGAGTACATTGGTGTACAGCTCGCCCTGTCGGAGAATGGCGTGTGCAGACAGGCTCCGAGACCCGTCCCTTTCGGGTGCAACCTGCGCCGGCAAGCGTGAAGTGTTCTTTCCCAGATCAGACATGGATACGAAACATCGACCGCTTTTTGATCTCTACCGGACCAAACCCAGCTGGGGCAATCTGACCTTGCCCCTTCCTGACGGACCACTTGGTGGGGGTGGCTTCAGCTGTTGAGT
>CAJWOS010000730.1 GCA_913044235.1 uncultured Pseudomonadota bacterium | reverse complement strand
GTCTGTCCTCGTCCTGCTCGGGAAGTACAGCGGCGCCGACCATGTGCGAGGCACCGACGAAGAGGAGAAGCTGCTGAGAGACGCCATGGCCCACTGCGGGATTGCAGCCGAGAAGGTGTACTCGCTCACGGGCGACGTGGCGGTGGAAGTCGACAAGTGGCACGGCGTGAAGCTGGCAGGAGAGGCCGCAGCCTCACAGCGCATTGTCCAGATCCTCGAGCAGTCGGCCAACCGAGCACCGTGACCGCGCACAGAGTGCGATAAGAGCCTTCCGCCTTTGCCGACTCCAAGTGCGAGCAGCGGACCGCCCCATCCATCGCGGTTCGAGGAGAGATGATGGGCGAGATCGCCGCTGAAGCAGTGGATACCTGTCGCTTCCTTCAGGAATCCGGCCACGGGACCGTGCACCGCTGTGTACCGCTCCGTGGCGATCTGACCCTCCCCAACGGCCGAACGGCGGCCCCCTGGCTGTGCCAGACCCCACAAGGTGTCTGGGTAGCTGCAGCACAAGGCACCGAGGGCAAGCTCCTCGACGTCCTCGCTGCCCACCCTGTCGGATACGAAGAGCGCCTCCTGGGAGACCGGCTCACCGTAGGGCTGCTCCGATTCAGCGTGCCCTATGGCAAGGCGACCGCCGCCCGCGAAGCGCTCGCGATGGGCAGGCTGCTCCGCGACGCGGACTTCCCTGTCTTCAGTGATCTTCCGAAGCCCAGCGGACCGTGGATCGAAGAGCTGTCGGCCCTCGAACAGGTGTGGCTGACGGTACACATCGCGCCCACCGATCCCGTTCTTGCTTGGCTGCACACCAGCTCTCCTGCGCGAATGGATGATGCCTTCCTGCATGGGGGCGCCCCCGCGTGGCGACTGCTCGTCACCCGCGACAAGGCCAGCCTCGTGGCGATTTCCAACGTTGGGGATGTGGCAGTGCGCCCCCTTTCGCGCGTGTCCCTCGAGGTGGTCGAGCAGACCGGCCGAAACTCCGTGATCGCCGGTGACCTGGCCTGGAGCACCACACTCACCAACGGCTCGCGCTTCATCTGGGTCGCCCCCCTGCCCGAGCTCAACGGTTCAGATCGCGTACGAGAAGCGGCGCGGATCCTCGCCCGCCCCGGCCGGAGCGAGGGCCGACGGGTCGCCGCCCGGCTGCTGGCCGGCCTCGAGTCCGAAGCGCACCCGTTGGATGCACTGGTCCAGGCCACCCTCAACCCCGAGGCTTCGGATGCGCCCGAAGCTTTGGCCGGTCGTGTGGTGGATGCCCTGCGCTCAGACCCGTCGAGCGGGCATCGACTCGCGGACTGGATGACAGGTTGGGAGCCCCCCCTGCCCATGGCTCGCACGGTGCTCAATGCAGCACTCTCGTCGGCGGAAAGTCCAGAAGAAGCCGCGTGGTCGCTCGCGTATCACGAGGCCTACCGCAATCGCTTGGTGGCCGACAGCGACGACCGCTTTGCACGCACCGAGGCCGACATTTCGCTGGCGGAGCACTACCTGTTCGCCGGCCAGCCCGACGCTGCCGTGCGACTGCTCCAACCCCGACTGGCAGCGCTCCCCAACGAAGACCTCGCGAGTGTGCTTCCTCCGGTGGGGGCACGACTCACGGCGGGAGAAGGCGGCCAGCCGGTCCACATTCGGGTCCTCGAGCTCCTCGTGCGGGCCCGGCGCGCACAACATGCGGTCGACACGCAGACTCTGGCCACACTGGCCCGTCATCAACCCCTCGTGGCAAGCCGCTTGGATGCCTTGGTCGACACCCTCGAAGCGGGCAACCTCCGTCGTCGTGCTGCCCGCACCCGTGCCATCCTCTCTCCCGGCGGGCTCGCCACCCCGCCCATCTTCCAAGCCCTTCCCTCTCGAGGCCTCCCGGCTGCGATGGTTGCGCTGCTCCCCCATCCGGTGGCCCGAACTGGAGGAGCGCTCGCCAAGGTCCAGGCTGCCCTTGCCAAGGTCACCCCCCCCGATGTGGGCGTACTCCGACGGTACTGCGAGCGCCTCACCCCACGGGTCTCGGAGCATGCGGTCGCTGCCGTGGCCGATGCGTGTGTGATGCTTGGCCTCCCGGCGGTCCCCGCCTTCGTGTCTGCAGGAGAGCACCGCACCGGGCTGCGGAGCCATGAAGAGCCGGAGCCCTTTCTCCTGATCGGTGCCGACCACCTCGCCTCCGACTCCGACCTCCGGCTCACGCCCACCGAGCTGCGCTTCGCCATCGGCGCTGAGGTCGCCCACCTTCGCTTCCAGCACAGCCGCATTACCTCCGATGAAGTCTGGGCAGGGGTGTGGGACAAAGGCGCGGCGGCCCTCACCACCACGGCCAGTCTGCTGCCCTTCCTTCGCTAC
>CAJWOS010000729.1 GCA_913044235.1 uncultured Pseudomonadota bacterium | reverse complement strand
GCTTTTGAAAATTCGCAAGCTGACCGATCCCAAACCGAAAGTGAAGCTTCTTGTAGCGCGCAAACGCAATTAGTACAGCCATCAGTTGACGAGTCTTCTATCCACGCGCATGGGAGAAGGAATTGTAAGGATTTAATTTCGGCGGCGAACGATTTTCAACATATCGGCACGCGTGAATCGAATCCATTGGTGTCCAAGTACGCTTGGTCGAAGCCGTTGGTCGCCGAGGGTTATGACGAGTCCTCGGTGTTGTCACCGTGCCCATGGTCTGAAACGTGTGCAAGTCCGCCGGAAGAGTACCCTGAAATTCCTCAACCAGTCTCAGCCGCAGCACCTACCGATGCAGCCAACAGAGACATGACGCCGTGGCTCGAGGATAATCATGTCAGCACCGTTCCTCATCCGGGGATGATGCCTGAAGAGCTGGACGGAAGTGGTAACGAGGACGACGACGTGGACTTCGCGCTCCAGCTTGTGTCGCTCGCGCAGGAAAACCTCTGCATCGACCCCGACCGGGTGTTCGCCACGGGGGGCTCCAACGGCGGCATGTTCTCCTGGGAGCTCGGCCAGAACGAGGCCAGCGCAGACACCTTCCGGGCCATCGCCCCCATCATCGGCCTGCCCCACCGAGCGCACCTCGACGCGCCTGCCAAGGACGGCGGGATGCCCGTGCTCGTGATCACCGGAGCCCGCGACCGGACCGTGCCTCCCGGTGACTGGGAAGACCCGAACTACACCACCACCACCGATGGCGATCAGTACTACTACAGCGGTGCCACGGCCATTACCCGCGTGTGGGCCGAGGCCAATGGCTGCGATGCCACAGTGCCCGCCGCCTCGGTCGACGTGCTTCCCGACCTGGACTGCCGGAGCTATTGCGGGGGCGATGGAGACCTGCCCCCCGTGCTCGACTGTCGTGCAGACATGGGGCATGTCTACCAGTTCGGCTGGACATGGCCCCTGATCTTGGACTTCTTCGACCAACAGACGTGACCCGGATCCGCGCGGCATCCACCAAAGCCCGGAAGCAGCCAGGCAAGCCTCCCGAACCACGTCACCGGTGCCCTGTCGGAGCGGCTGGACCCGGCCGACCCGAGACGCGACGTCTCGCTGGCCGTCGCGACCACCTGGAGCCGACTGTGCAGGGTCGCTCTTGCATCACGGATATACTCCCACCATCTGGTCCGGACCCCTGGAGCCCCCATGTTCGAGGTCGATGAGCTCAACTCTCCGCAGTGCCGCGAGCGTGCCCACGCCAAGGGTCATCTCGCACCTCGGTCCCGTGGGCGCTCCCCGCGCGGCCGCGCGCTGATGGCCGCCGTGTGCCTGCTGACCACGGCATGCTCCGACTATCAATTCCACGGCCCCAAGGACGTCGAGCCCGATGGACCGCCCACAGAGGAGGCGGCCCCAGCCATCCGCCTGTCCCCCGATCCCGTCGACTTTGGCACCCTCACCGAGGCCACCACGGCAACTCGCCAGGTGACCATCGAAAATCCTGGCGATGCGGACCTCTCGCTCTCCGCGGTTCGGGTCGACGGACCGAGCGTGTTCTCGGTGACCCTCCCCGAGCGCACGACCGTTCCCGCCGGAGCCCAGACCACGGTGGTCGTGAGCTACGCCCCCACCGAAGCGTCCGCCGCCCATGAAGCGCGCCTCGACGTGTCATCGAGCGCACCCGACCGGCCAACCGCCTCGGTCTCCCTGCTCGGCGCCATCGACCAGCCATCGCTCGACAGTGGCGAGCCGGGCCCCGACGAAGGCCCGGTCTGCGCATGCCCCGACGGCTTCGCGCCCACCGAAGACGAGACGAGCTGCGTGAGGGAGACGGAGACACCGGCCATCCCCACCGGCGAGGTGGTCGACGTGTGCGCCATCGACCCGTATCCAGACTACGGCATGTACGGCGTGCGCTATCCTGGCGGAATGACCGTCGAGAGCCTCTATTGGGGTCAGAACGACGGCGTCGAGAATGGCCGGCTCAACAGCGTGGGTGTGTGGGGCTGCGCTTCGGGAGGGAGCACCGAAGCGGGGCACGACCCCATCGGAAGCTGGATTGGCTTCAGCGTGTGCCTCGAGGTCTCGGTGGATGGGGACTACCTCCTCGGCCTCGGCGGCGACAACCGTGTGCGGTTCGCCGTGGACGGGGTCCAGATCATGGAACAGACCAACGACGACACCCAGAACTTCAAGTACTGGTGGATGCACACGATCTCGCTCACGGCCGGCACCCATGTGGTCGACGTCGAGGGCTACAATGCGGGCGTCATCGCAGCCTTCGGTGCCGAGCTCGCCGGTCCGTTCGCCGCGGGGAGCCTCACCAACGACAACGCGATGCATGCGGTTGACTACGCTGGCACCATCATCTGGGACACCGACGATGCCATCGGAAA
>CAJWOS010000728.1 GCA_913044235.1 uncultured Pseudomonadota bacterium | reverse complement strand
AGTCTGGAGCCGTCGTATGTGCTTCGGGCCATGGGCGTGGACGTTGAGCTTGCCCACACCTCGATTCGCTTCGGAATCGGCCGGTTCAACACCGCGGCCGAAGTAGATTATGCAGTTCAACTGATTACGGACAAGGTTCGCTTCCTGCGTGAAATGAGCCCGCTCTACGAGATGGTGAAAGAAGGCATCGACCTCAAGTCCATCCAATGGACCGCGCACTGAACCGAACCCTCTCCCCCCCCCTATTATCGACACAAGCCCCCTCGGAGGACTCCCATGGCCTACAGCCAGAAAGTCATCGACCACTACGAAAATCCCCAAAACGTCGGAAGTCTCGACAAAGCAGATCCGCAGGTCGGCACGGGCCTGGTGGGTGCACCTGCCTGTGGCGACGTGATGAAGCTCCAGCTCAAGATCAACGACGATGGAATCATCGAAGACGCCAAGTTCAAGACCTTTGGCTGTGGCTCGGCGATTGCCTCCAGCTCGCTCGTCACTACGATGGTGAAGGGCAAGTCGGTTGTGGAAGCTGAGAAGGTGAGCAACGCGGAAATCGCCCGCGAGCTTGCGCTTCCGCCGGTCAAGATTCACTGCTCCGTGCTTGCCGAAGACGCGATCAAGGCTGCCATCGCCGACTATCGGAAGAAACACACCGAAGCGTGAGCCAGCCGCCTGCCTGAACGGACCACCATGGAGCGCCATCATGGCCATCACCATCAGCAACGCTGCTGCACAACGGGTGCGCACCATCAAAAAGAAGCGGCAGACCCCCGACGCTGTGCTGCGGGTCGGTGTGCGCGGTGGTGGATGCTCTGGGCTCACCTACTTCATGGATCTCGTGGAGTCGCCGGAGCCGAAAGACAAGATCTTCAGCTTCGACGATGAGGAAGTCACGGTCGCGGTTGACCGCAAGAGCTACCTCTTCATCAACGGGTCTGAGCTCGACTTTGAGAAGACCATGGTGAAGACCGGCTTCGTGTTTCGCAACCCGCTGTCCAACCGGTCCTGCTCCTGTGGTGACTCCTTCACGTTGTAGTGGGCGGGTGAAGCTCACGGTGCGCCGTGCATTTTGCAGGCGCTCGCCAACGCGGTTCCGCTGCGCCCCGAGGGTCTCATGATCTGCTGGAACTGCCGTGAGCCTGTTCAGGGTGCGGTCTGTCCCGGCTGCGACAAGCTCCAGCCGCCGCCTTCGGTCGACCACTTTGCGCTGCTCGGACTTCCGAGGACGTGGTCGGTCGAGCGCAAGACGGTGGAGGGGGCCTGGCGGAAGCTGGCGCGGCAGACGCACCCCGATCGCTTTGTGGGCCGGCGCGCCGTAGAGCGACGCATGGCCCAGCAGTGGACGGCGAGGGCGATGGATGCACGTGCAGTGCTGCGCGATCCCCATCGACGTGCGCTGTACCTGGCCACTGGTGAAGCGGACCTGCCCGAGCAAGGCGGGCCAGACGTGGGGGCGGAGTTTCTTGAGGCGGTCTTCGAGCTCCAGATGGCCGCCCGTATGGGCGAGACCGGCGTGGATGAGCAGGTGGAAGGGATGGTGAGCGCGCAGGAGGCCGCGCTGGTCTCTGCGCTGGAACAGTGGGAGGCCGGCGAGGGAACTCTCGACGATGTGCCTGCACTGATCGCCCGACTGCGCTACCTCCGCACGGCGCGAACTCTCGTCGCCCAAGCGGCGCACTGAATCCTCGGAGCCTTCTTCCATGGCCAACATCGGTATCGACCTGGGAACCACCCACTCGCTGGTGGCGGTAGTCCTTTCGGGGGCTCCTCGTGTTTTGCTCGACGATGACGAGCGGTCCCTCCTGCCCTCTGCCGTTCGGGTGGGAGACGACGGTGTGCCGAAGGCGGTCGGGTACCCCGCGCTTGAGCGGGCGGGCGACCCTGGCGGCACCACGTTCACCAGCTTCAAGCGCTTCATGGGCCGGGGGGCTGCCGACGTCGCGGAAGAAGCCCGACTGTTTCGCTACGATCTTGTGGAGGACGATCTGGGAATGGTGCGGTTCCGGACAGGGCCTCGCACCATCAACCCAGTCGAGCTGTCCAGCTTCATCCTGCGGATGCTCCATGCCCGTGCGGAAGAGTGCTTGTTCGCTCGGCCCGAAGGTGCGGTAATTACCGTTCCAGCCTACTTCGACGACGCACAGCGGCAGGCCACCCGAGACGCGGCTCGACTGGCCGGCATCAACGTCTTGCGCTTGTTGAACGAGCCGACCGCGGCTGCACTCGCATACGGACTCGAAAAGGCCCAGGATGGTGAGCGAGTCGCGGTCTACGACCTGGGTGGTGGCACGTTCGACATCTCGATCCTGGAGCTGTCGCTGAAGAACGCCTGTTTGCGCCGCGATATTTGCGAGGAGGATTTGGACATGGTCAGGGATCAAATTATAACGGTCG
>CAJWOS010000727.1 GCA_913044235.1 uncultured Pseudomonadota bacterium | reverse complement strand
TTCGCTACCTTCCAGTCGATGCCATCGGCCACAACCGCACCTATCGGGTGGTCCGCACCGTGGTCCCTGAGCGCTGGCTTCGCGCCATCTATGGGGTCACCGATGCCACCCGGCTCGCCGCCGCAGTTCCAGGCGACCTTGGAAAGCTCGCAGACGCTGCGGCCGGCACCTTTGAAGCGGCTTCAGGCACCGCCAGTCGGCTCACGGGCGTCACGCGCTCCACTGGCGCCGCCCCCCGCGACCCCGTACAGGCCGACATCAGCCTGGACGACCGCCGGCTCATCGCTGCCCATCGCGTGATGCAGATCACTGCAGACCGGGCCGGGCTCGTGTTGTGTGGCGACCTCGGAGCCGCCATCCGCTCGATGTTCGTGGTGCAGAGCCACCTCCGGCCGGAGCTGTCCGTTGCCGAGCGGCTGGGCCTCGCAGATGCTCTGGGCCGCACCAATGCAGAAGGGCATCCGCTCCTGGGGGATCTCGCGGTGCGGGTCGCCGCACTCGCCGCATTCTGGCTCTCCGACGACTACGCCCGCCTGAGGGATGCCATCGGAGCCACAGACCATCTCGCGGTGGCAAGCCCCGCAGCCCAGTCGCGCCCGCTCGAGCCCGACGAAGAGCCCGCTCGCCTGCACTCGGTACCGTCAGCGGGAGAGGAGTGAGCGAGCCACTCGGCGGAAGCTCGCCCCTGCAGCTCAGCCCGAGAGGCCCAGACGCTTCCGCTCCTTGCGTGCAAACGTGAGGGCACCGACCGAGGCACCAATCGCCAAGAAGCTACCGAGCGGAATCCAGAAGTAGAGCGCCAGGAGTGCAGCACCGAGCCCCACCGCCTGGGGAGCTCCCCAGGTGCGGCCGGTGGTGGCCACGGCCGCCAGTGCCAGCCCTGCGACAAACACCGACCAGCTCAGCCAGGCAAGCGTAAAGATCCCCATCATCACAGACCTCCTTGGATTCGGGGCCCATACGACATCGTGCGCCACATTGTTTCAGCGCCGCACGAAAGGGCTGCTCACCACACGAAGTCGATGCCCGTAAACACCGCCGCGGAGCAGTCATCGCTCCGTTGGAAGTTGGCGGTCTGGGTCTGCGGTTCCCCCACCGAAGCATCCGACAGGGTGGCCGTGACCGAGACGGTTCCCACGGCCGGCGTGAACGCACACGCACCAAAGCAGTCCATCGCGCCGGCTTCTCCGTCGGCATCGACCCACTCGATGCTGCCCATGGCGGGCGTGCCCCCAGCAGTCAGGGTGACCGACACCTCGCTGCCGTCATCGCAGCCACCGGAGTCCTTTTCGCCACCACAAGCCACGGCAACGGCCGCACTGAGCACCACAATCCAATTGCGCATGTCGCCTCCTCAAGCGCGCCCGCTTCCGGGCGTGTGTGCCGGGCATATCCACAAGCGGTCCAGCCGGCTTCTCCAAGGCCCGTCACCAAGGGATCGCACACACTCGGCTTCCGCCATCCCCGCGATCTGCCCCCGGACCGCCACCGAGGAGCGCTTGCCAGGGTCCCATGAACCCGGATACCCCGCTCGGCCTTGTCTCCCGGAGTCCAAGATGGCTGTCTGCGCCGGTATCGTCGGTCTGCCCAACGTGGGTAAGAGCACCCTCTTCAACGCCCTCACCGCTGCGGGGGCCGAGTCCGCCAACTACCCCTTCTGCACCATCGAGCCGAACACCGGCATCGTGGCGGTGCCCGATCCGCGTCTCACGCAGCTCAACGCGCTCATCGAGACCAAGCAGATCATTCCCACTTCGGTGGAGATCGTAGACATCGCCGGCCTCGTGCGCGGTGCCAGCAAAGGCGAAGGCCTCGGCAACCAGTTCCTCGGCCACATCCGCACGGTCGACGCCATCCTGCACGTGGTGCGCTGCTTCGAAGATGCCGACGTGCACCACGTTGACGGTGGCGTAGATCCACTACGCGACATCGAGACCATCGATACCGAGCTCATCTTCGCCGACATGGACTCCGTCGAGCGGCGCATGAACCGCTACAAAAAGGTGGCCAAGTCGGGCGACAAGGACGCCAAGTTCCACATGGCCGTGGCCGAGAAGATGATGGCGCTCCTCGAAGACGGCAAGGCCGTACGGGCCGGCGACTGGACCGACGAGGAAATGGTCAGCGTGCACGACGCCCAGCTCATCACCAGCAAGCCCGTGCTCTTCGTGTGCAACGTCGACGAAGGCAGCCTCGACGGAAACGCGTTCACCGCCACGGTGCAGGCCCATGCAGAAGAACAGGGCGCCGGTGTCACGTTCATTAGTGCAAAGGTGGAAGAAGAGCTCATCGAGCTCGATGCCGAAGACCGCGCCGAATTCCTGGCCGACCTGGGCATCGAAGAGCCCGGCCTCGATCGCCTCGCCCGCGCCGCATACGCACTGCTCGGCCTGCAGACCTACTTCACCGCCGGCCCCAAGGAAA
>CAJWOS010000726.1 GCA_913044235.1 uncultured Pseudomonadota bacterium | reverse complement strand
GGTAGGTCGGATTTCCGCTTCCACCGACAGTGTCAAGCGACGACAGAGTTCGCCGCCCCGCCGCCCCCCCCTTCACCCAAACCATCGACAAGCAGCGCATCGGATCCTGGCACAGCACTTGAATCGCCCTCCGCGCACTCGTGCACACAGCACGGGGCCACCCCTCGGAGGCTTCATGTCCACCGCCGCTCGTCAGCTCGCCCCATTCCTCGTTGTGCATCCGTTTCCCACGCGCACGCTGTACTTGCTTCTCGTTCTCGTGCGACGCGTGGTCAACGACTATGGCATCACTCAGGTCATCCCCGAGCTGGATGTTCTCGTGGAGCACACCATCGCGCGATCACGTCAAGAGCGTCTCGGTGCTCGAATGTCGCATCCCACAAGGGAGTCTCGTGCAACCGTACTCGCCCGTCAGATTGCGCCACATTTGCTTCACTTGCAGCGACGCCTCGACCAGCACCGTTCCCATCCGGGCATCGAGGCACTTCGACAGAGGGTCTTCCCCCACGGACTGGGGCACATGGTGGGTCTCCCCCCGCAGGCACTCACCCGCCGACTCGATGCCGTGGTGGCCACCTTGTGCTCGCCCACTCACCACCCCTACATCGAGACTGCCGGACTCACCACGGTGGTGCACTCCCTGGCCCATGACCATCGCGCGCTCCAGGCTGTGTTGGGCGAGACCCAGGCGCCCCTCTCCGAGCCGTCCGTCGCCACCGACGAGCGCCTACAACAGGAGCTCGGACTGCTCTGGATCCGGCTGATGGCTGCAGTCTGGTCGGACCACCCTCGCCACGCGGCCTGTCGCGGCCGGCTGCTGCACATCTGGCAGCGATGCGAACGCCACGCCCAAACCGCGGAAACCATCACCAACAGGCAGCGCAGTGCCCAGAAGGGCATCGGCCCTCGCATCGATGGCGCAGCCCCGGAAGCCGGCCCGGCTCGACCGGTCCGACTGTCGTACCACCCACCACCGATCCGCCCGCGCATGAGCAGCCTGTGAGTCCACACTGCGTCGAACCAGTGCATTCAGCCTTTCCCACCCCCGCGCCCTCTACTCCCATCGTGCCACCCACCGGGCTACCTGCCCTCAGCGCCCTGGAGGCTCCCGTGTCCAAAGCCCTCATCATCGAGTCCACCCGCGACCACGTCACCACGGTGACGATGGACAACCCCGCTCGGCTCAACGGGTGGACCGCCCCCATGCTCGAGGCACTCCTGGCCACACTAAAGCGACTGCGCACAGCACCCGAGACCCGCGCCATCATCCTCACCGGCTCCGGCAAGTACTACTCCGCGGGTGTGAACCTCGGCGGCACTCTGCGCATCGCACACCCGAAAGTGCTCCACTCATTCATCGTGGAGCACAATCAGGCCATCTTCGACGCCTTCCTCGATCTCGACAAACCCATCATCGCCGCAGTCAACGGGCCCACCATCGGTGCACCCACCACCTCGGCCACGCTGTGCGATGCCATCATCGCATCCGAAGAGGCCACGTTCTCCACCCCGTTCGCTCGGCTCGGCGTCACCCCGGAGGGGTGCTCCAGCGTGTACTTCGCACAGCTGATGGGAGCCGAAAACGCAGAGCGAATGCTGGGTCCCGAAGGCTGGCGTCCCACTGCACAGGAGGCCCTCAATGCAGGTCTCATCGATCGCGTGGTGCCGCGTGAGAACCTCTTGATGGCCGCCCATGCAATGGCGGTCGAGCGCATCGCCAGTGGCCGTCGCTTTCGCGCCGATGCCACTCGCGAAGCGCTCAAGGCGATCAATGCGCGGGAGTCCGTGCAGCTGGCCGGTGCCTTCCTCAGTCCGCCATTCATCAAGGGGCAGATGAAGTTTCTCTGGTCGAAGAAAAAACATGGACCCGCCACCATGTTCGCCGGCCTTTGGATCACATCTCCCCTCTGGCGCCTGCTCCTCTGAGCAGCCCGCCCGATACCGCTCACCACCCCCGCATGGCTGCAGCGTCTCCCCGGACCTCCCCCACGATGCTCAGCAACTTCGAGGTGGGCCGAAGCATCTTGGCCCGATTCAACGCTTCTGCTTCAGCCTGCTTCGCCGCGTCGGGGGGTCGCTCCTCTGCCAGCCGCTCCACCCACGCCCCTCGACAGAGGTGCGTCTCGCAAATGGTAGGGCGAAAGCGCTGCACATCCAGAGTGGTCTGCGCATGCATGACACGAGCCTCAGCGATGCCACCTCTCCGACCCCGAACGAGACCAAGCCATAACCGAGAGAAACCCACCGACTGGAATGGGTAGCTCCACGGCTCCTCGAAGGCGACGTTTGCCCCCCTTCACGGGAGCGCTCTCGACCGAATACGGAATCGCCACTGCATCCTACCGGTTCGCAATCCCCCCGCCCGGCCATCTGGAGCCACCATGCTGCACGCCCTCGCGCTCGTCGCCCTCCTCGCCGTTGCCCCTCCCACGACGGACCCCTCGTCGTCCGAGGCTCAGTCCGCCGAGACTGCAGCAGCGGAGTCTTCCGCATCC
>CAJWOS010000725.1 GCA_913044235.1 uncultured Pseudomonadota bacterium | reverse complement strand
CCGCCGCAATCCGGTTGGGCGCTTCGGGTCGGCAGGTCACGCTGCTGGAGGCTGCAGCCCAACTGGGAGGCAAAGCCGGTACCGTCGTTGTCGACGATGTGGAGGTCGACACCGGCCCTACCGTGCTGACCATGCCCGAGGTTCTCGAAGATGTGCTCTCCAGTGCCGGGATGCAACTCTCTGAGCACATCGAGCTGCGGTCCCCAGCCCCCGGGTTCCGGTATCTCTACCCTGACGGCACGGTCCTCGATGTCTTCCACCACATCGAAGACACCCTCCAGAGCGTGCAAGACACCTTGGGCAGTGATGCCCGGTCCGACCTCGCCGAGTTCATGGAATACAGCCAGCGCATCTGGCACGCAGCAGCCACGTACTTTGTGAAGGGACCGGCTCCGACTCTGCCCAGGCTGCTGAGTCTTCGCTTCCGCGACCTGCTTGAGATCCGGCACATCGACGCCCTTCGCACGATGCAGTCGGCCATCCATGCCCAGGTGCGTCACCCCCATCTGCGCACCTTGCTTGCTCGCTATGCCACCTACAACGGCTCAGATTACCGCGTGACGCCAGCCACCATGAACTGCATCGCACATGTGGAGCTGGCGCTTGGCGGGTACGGCATCCAAGGGGGCATCAGCCACATGGTGGACGTGATGGCCGAGGCCGCCCGTCGGGTGGGCGTCCAGATTCGGCTCGGTGCCCGCGTGGAGAGCATCCTCACCGAGAGCGGTTCCATCTCCGGCGTCCGCACGTCGGACGGCTCCGAGTTTCTGGCCGACACGGTCGTGAGCAACGCCGAGGTCGCCCATGCCGTGCATGACCTGCTCCCGGAGGACCATCGCTCCTTGGTCCGACTCGATGGCACCACTGAGCGCTCGATGAGCGGCTGGACGGGGATCCTCCGCGCTCGACGGCGCAATAACGATCAGGCTCGCGTGGCCCACACCGTGCTGTTCCCCGAGGTGTACTCCGAAGAGTTCAGCGACATTTTCGACCACGACCGGCCACCACAGAGTCCCACGGTCTACCTCTGCGCCCAAGAAGCGTGCCACGCACGCATCGGTTGGCTGGAGCACGAGCCAGTCTTCGCCATGTCGAACAGCCCTCCAGAGCCCGAAGACGGTCCGCGCGATCCTTCGGTGTGGTCGACCCTCCGTCAGACCATGCACCAACGACTGCTGGAGCATGACCTGATCGACCCCGACGACCAGTGGGTATGGGGTCGGACCCCGGCCGACCTGGCCCAGCGCTTCCCTGGCTCCCGAGGCGCACTCTACGGTGCCTCGTCGAACGACCGGTTCAGTGCGTTCAAGCGTCCACCCAACCGCTCAACAGGGGTACCAGGATTGTACTTTGCCTCTGGCAGCGCCCATCCCGGCGGCGGCATGCCTCTGGCGATGCTGTCGGGCATACTGGCGGCCGACGCCGCGCTTGACCACTGAGTCCCACGGCTACACCTGCACCAGCACGCCTCGGGTGAGCACGACCTGACAGACCGACGACTCCCAGGCACTCAGGGTCTCGACCACATTCCGAGGCACTCCTGGCGCCCGCTCCAGCAGAATGGCAACGGCCTCGTCGACATCGTGCCAAGCGAGCCAGCGCTCCACGCTCTCCCGCTCCAGTCGAATTTGATCCGCCACATCGCGTCGGACGCAGCGCCCGAGGCGCTCGATGGCAAAGCGCTGGCCCGGTGTGAGCGAGTGCGGGGGAACGATGATTTCCAAGTCCGACCCAACCCAGATCGGGGGACGCGGAGCATCCCGCTCCGCCGCCCACTGGCGACCATCGGGCGTGGCGGCGAACACCCCAGGCGCTCGGCGAATGAGCCCAATCCGAGCCAGTCGCGAGAGCGCCCGCTCGATCGCCCGACACTCCACCTGTTCCCAGCCATCCTCGTCATAGAGTCGCGCACACTCGCCCGGCGCGACGGGGTAGACCACCGCATCGTCTCGCTCCCAGCAGGGATACAACACCGACCGATGTTGCATCCGGAGCTCGTCGAGAAAGACCACTTCATCGACTGCCTCACCACGAGCCTCGCACAGTGCGGTGCGGATCGCAGGCAGGACCGGATGCAAGTCACGGTCGAGCACTGCACACGCAAACCGATGCACCGCTTCGGTGATGGTGCCCTCCAGCGTGCGCTCCAAGCCAAGGTCGATCCGCAAAATCCGGTCCATCAGATCCATCGAGACCGCTCCGAGCGCTTCGAGAGCCCGCAGAGCAAGCCCCCATCGGGCGCTTTCCTCTATTGCCGCCCCCTCGGCAAGGGCTGCATCGCCGATCCAGCGCCCGAGCTTCCGGCTGTCGGTGCGCGCCAGCGTTCCGGCGAGGACCCGCTTGGGCTCCAGGTGCAGAATGGCTGCCGCCAGAGAGGCTGCATCCTGGAGAATGCCCGCCGGTCCGGGTCGCGCCGGTCGCAGATCGTCGGGCGCCTCGAAGACCGCCTCGGCGAAGTCGTACGACCCCGGAGGGGGGGCCGGCAGACCCGACACAAGCCGGTGTCGACCTGTTCTTGGCG
>CAJWOS010000724.1 GCA_913044235.1 uncultured Pseudomonadota bacterium | reverse complement strand
TCTCGAGAATCGAGTCGATCGCATCCATGGTGGTGCCCGGCATGTCGTGCACCACGTGTCGGTCTTCGCCAATCAGACGGTTCACGAGTGTGGACTTGCCGATGTTTGGACGCCCCAACACCGCGATCCGCAGCTCATTCTCGTCGTCCTCTTCCGCATCTGGGGCCAGGTTGTCTGGCATCCGACGGGTAATGTGGTCCCAGAGCTCGTAGATGTTCCGACCGTGCTCGGCCGACATGCACAACATCTCCGTAAACCCAAGCTCCCAAAACTCTGCAGCGTGGTGGTCATGGGCAGGCCCGTCGCATTTGTTCACCACAAGGAGCATCCGGGACAGGTTCTCCGTGTCGCCGAGGCGCTTGCGGAGGATGTCGGCAGTCAGGCGGTCCGCCGGCGTCAGTCCTGCGGCCCGGTCCACAACAAACAAAATGACGTTTGCCTCCTGGACTGCAGCCTCGGCTTGCGCCCGCACCGTGCGGAACATGTCGCCTTCGTCGAGCTGGGCGAGGTCAGGCTCGAAGCCGCCGGTATCGACCACGACGTATTCCTTGAGCTCGAACTCTGCGGTGCCGTAGTGCCGGTCACGCGTGACACCGGGTCGGTCGTCGACCAGCGCCTGGCGCTTACCGATCAGCCGGTTGAACAGGGTGGATTTGCCTACGTTTGGGCGGCCGACAATGGCGATGACAGGGGTCATCGGTACCTCACCTCCGCGTATGGGGCGGAGCGGTATGACCTCGGATCAGCTGATTCCGAGCTCGTGGAGCATGTGGGGACTTTCAGACCAGCGTTCCTTCACAGACACATGCAGTTCCAGATGCACACGCGCATCCAGCAGCTCCGAAATGTTCTGCCGGGCGCGCTGGCCAATCTCTCGTAGCATCGTGCCGCCCTTTCCAATGACGATGCCCTTCTGGCCACCGCGCTCTACCCAAATTCGGCAATAGATCTGCACGCGACCGCGTGAGCCATCGGCTTGCCGTGGCCCCTCTTCGAACTGCTCAACCTCGACCGCAGTCGCATAAGGGACTTCTTGCTTCGTGAGGCGGAACAGCTGCTCGCGGACCAGCTCGGCCACGAGGAACCGCTCGCTGGCTTCGGTCCATTGATCGGGGGGGTACATCGGTGGTGCCACTGGCAGCAGCTTGCGCCAGACGTCGACCAGCCCCTCTACGCCCACACCGGTCTTGGCCGAGACAGGAACGACCGTGATGTCGGGAAAGGCCTGTGAAAAGGCACCAATGACCGGCAGGAGCCAGCCACGGTGGCAGCGATCGACCTTGTTCAGAGCCACTACGACGGGACCACGACTGTTGTCAGTGAGGATGCCACCCACCACGGTATGCGCGCGGGTCAGCGGTGAGCGATTCGGCTCCTTTTGCATCGAACGGACCAGCGGTACGGCATCCACGACCCAGCACGTGACGTCGGCTTCGGTGAGTGCCGCCGTGGCTACATCCACCAGAGCGCGGTTCAGCCGCGAGCGTGCCTTGTGCAGTCCGGGTGTATCGATGAGAACTGCCTGGAGGTCTTCGAGGTTGTGGATGCCAACGATTCGGTTTCGAGTGGTCTGTGGCTTGTCCGACGTGATCGCCAGATGTGCTCCGAGAATGTGGTTGAGCAGTGTGCTCTTTCCAGCATTGGGGCGTCCTGCCAGTGCGACAAAACCAGAACGGAAGTCGGCATCGGTCCCCTCCCCTTCGGCGGTGGCCACGGGTGGCGAGGAGAGGGACTCGGGAGGCGCTTCCGGAACGTCGGTAGACACAGTGGGCTCCTGCCGACGCACGGCGGGCTTGGTGGGCAGTCGGGGCCGGGCCCGTAACCCCGTCGGGCGGGGATTCGCCCGTCCTTCACTGCATCGAGTACCCCGACCGACGAGGTTGGAGACCGGCACGCATGACCCGCTGTGCGCTACGGGCTCCATGCAAAGCGCAGAATGAGGTCTCCTTGCAGCCCCTTCGGTGACCTCCAGCGGTGCATCCTGTGCAGGGTGCCCGCTTGCATCACGCGGTCTTCACTGGAGTCCCCCCCAAAGGTGGCTCCCGCCAACCGGCCTCTTCGACAGCGCGCGAAGCATCACCGGAACGGATCAGAGCCTTTCCCCCCCAACACAACTGCACCACGAGCCACATCGCCGTCGGGCCGAACCGATAGCCCGGTCAGCCTGAGCTCTGCCCGCAAGGACCGAATGTTGGCGTTGCCTTGCCCCTTGGCCCAGGACAGATCGGCCGGATGCACCCGCAGCTCGACGGCGCGACGCCGGGGTACCAAGGCGAGAACAGATCTCATCCGGCGCCGAAAGCGTCGGTATTCCACAAGCGAGCGGAGGTTTGGATGCACAGGCCCTGCAGAGACTGTGCCCGCAAGGTCTGCGCCAGGCTGAAGCCCGACACGCGCCACGTCGACACCTGACGCATCAAGCAGATCCATCATGCCTTCGACGGTCGTGATCGCCTCAGCAATCGTCATGGGCGTCCAGCGTCCATCCGCAACCCACTGCGCACTCAGCGTGCTTTCCCAGGCGAGCGCCGGCTGCAGTCGGACGAAGTCCACCGCCGCCAACTCGGCCACCCAGGCTGCGTCGGCGAGAGCGTCGGCGTGGCCCGTTCCAGGTAGACC
>CAJWOS010000723.1 GCA_913044235.1 uncultured Pseudomonadota bacterium | reverse complement strand
CGTGGTGGGGTCGGTGAGGTGAAACGCCCAGATGGGACGCCCCTCCACCGTGTTGCCAATCCGCTCAACCGTGACCACGCCAGGGCGCTCCTCAACATAGGGCGCAAGATCAGCGAAAATGTCCGCCTGGAAGCGGTAGTCGGGCTCGGGGTGGGTGCTGGGCGGCCGACGGGCAGCGAGCTCGAGGAAGCGGTTCCGATCGCGCTCTGCTTCCAGTGAAGCGGTCGTCACATCGAGAAGCGTGGAACCGTTTGCGACCGGCTCGGCGTGCGCAGTCGAGCCCAAGCAGAACAGTGCGGCATGCAGGAAGTCGAGTTGCACGGACAGTGCCCTCGGAGTGGAGGTGGACGTTGGAACAGGAGATACTGAAAATTCGAGCGGAACCGACCGATGAACCAAAGTGCGTCTCAAGGGTCTCTGCGTTTGCATATTCGATTCGATTCCGAAGCTCGGCCATTTGTTCGACACCATCAGCGTGCTCGAACTGCATTGTCGATCTCGCTCGAGCGGCTGACATCGGGCGTGCGCATCAACCGGGCGGCCGATGATGCCGCAGGTCTCGCTGTCTCCTCGAACCTGCGAACCGACCAGAAGTCCGGCCAGATGGCGCTTCGGAATGTCCATGATGCGATGGAGATGGCCACCACCGCGGAGAGCGGGCTGGTCGAGGTCGCAGACTTGCTCCAGCGCATGCGCTCGCTGGCAGTGGCGGGAGCCTCCGAGACCATCGCCAGTGAGGAGCGCTCGTATCTTCAGGATGAATACGGACAGCTGCTTGCGGAGATCGACCGCATCGCCAACACCACCACATTCGGCTCCAAGCGACTGCTGGCGCCGAAAGCGATCGATCTGCTCTTCATGATCGACACGTCGAGCAGCATGGGGCTGGAGATACCGGCCTTTCGGACCGAGATTCCGGCCTTCCGCCAGACCCTCCTCGACGCCGGACTCGACGTGCACATGGGACTCGCCGGCGTGAGCAACACGGTCGACTTTCAGGACGGCACCACCACGGCCATTTCCCTCACAGGCGATACCGCGGCGTTCGACTCGGTCCTGTCGTCGTTCGCGATCACGGGGGTCGGACTGATGGACCCCTACAGCACGATGCTGGACCAAACGGGGCTCGCGCCACTCGTGGGGGACAACGGGCCAGAGCGACACAACTTCCGCGGGGACTCGCAGAAGGTCCTGCTCTATGCGGCTGACATCGGTCAGGAGACGTCGCTTTCAGGTGCGACCGAAACGAGCGCGGCCTTGGCTCTGGCCGATGCTGGCTACGCCGTGCATGTGATGACCCGTGCCGGCTTCGAGCCGGACTACGACGAAATTACGACCGCGACCGGGGGACTGCTCCAGCAGATGAGCGGTTTTGGCGTGGGCTTTGATGTCATGCTCGACAACATCGCGCAAGACATCATCACGAAGGCGCGTCCGGTCTCGCCTATCGAAGTGCAGGCAGGCATCGGGAGTGGTGCGGAACACCGAATCGAGTTCGGGGTACCAGTGGATGTGACCACATTGGCCTTGGGCGTAAACGGGACGGATGTGGCGACCCTGGGGACTGCGCGGGGAGCGATCGATCTGCTCGATACGGCCCTGGACTCAGTTGGTCGGGCCTTTGCGGCAGTCGGCGCGGGCTACAACCGCTTGGAGTCGGCTGCAGATCACCAGGAACAGCACTTGATGGCTCTCGCTGGAGCGGAGTCGGCGATGCTCGATGCCGACTATGCGTACGAAACGTCGGCCATGACTGCGGCGCAGATTGTGGAACAAGCGGGAATCGCAGTCCAGGCCCAGGCGACCGATATGCTTGTGGCTGCCATCCCAGCATTGTTGGGATGACCCTCAGCGAGACAGGGCGAGAACCAGCTCACGAGCGCGGTCCTCCCAGGTAGGAAGCCGGAGCGTTTGCGCAGCCATCCGCAGCTCGGCGTGACGAGAAGCCGCAACGGCCCTCACGGCATGGGCCACTTGTTCGGGAGATGGTGCAGGCGGAAGGACATGGGCGGCGGCTGCAGCCGGACCCTCCAGAGCGCCTGCGGGCGTGCTGATCAGCGGAATACCGCGCGCGAGGGCCTCGGTGAGCGCCATGCCCCAGGCTTCGTAGTGGGCGGTGTGTACCAGGAGACCGGCCGACGCAAACGCCTGGTTGAGCGCGGGCTGACCGAGCTCACCGACAAATTCCACTCGGTCGGCCAAGCCAAGGGTCTCAACCAGCTCCCGGATGGTGCCGAACCATTTCGGGTCGACGGCCGTCGAGCCTGCGCAGGTGAGGGTCCACGGCAGCTCCGGCACCAAGGCGAGCCCTCGAAGCAATCGATCGTGGCCCTTGCGGGGGGTGAGGGTGGCCACACTGAGCATCGCGAGTGGGTTCCGCGCTGGCACGGGTGCGGTCGAATGGACGCCAGGCGGGACGGTGTCGGCGATCAATCCAAACTGGGCCTCCAGGTCGCGGCAGGTGGGTCCGCCCGTTGCGATGCATCCGGAGGCTTTGCGCAGTGCTTGGGCCTCAAGGCGACGCAAGTGTTGCGCACGCTCAGAGGTGATTCCGGTCTCACGAAACAGAGGGCTATGCACCAAAACGGTACAGGCGTGGGAGGCAACGAGACGGCTGTGCATGGGTGCCAGCCCGGTCCATAGCAGTCCGTCGACGACGAGCGGGA
>CAJWOS010000722.1 GCA_913044235.1 uncultured Pseudomonadota bacterium | reverse complement strand
CACAACGACCCCTACGATCCGATCGACAAGGGCTGGCGACTGGGTCATGCACGTCAACCAAGGCCGCAACAGGGCACCATGCAACACCACCACGAAGCGATCAGAGGGGGCTTCGCAGAGGGCTTCCCATCCTCCATCGGGGCCGTCGCCCACACCAGGCGCAACATGTCGGCGCACATCCGGCACTTCGGCCCCTGGCGAGAGGCCTTCCGCCAGACCAATCTCCAATAAGATCACATGCTGGAGTCTACGTGTGAGCCCAGACCGAACGGGCTCCGACCAAGCAGCGACGCCCGCCCAATCGGCCTCCGGACCGAGCAAGCGCCTCGGATCGTACTCCGCGCCCAGTTCTCTCGGATCCCCCAGTGCATCCGCGACTGCAACATCGACCTCGTGCGCTCGAGCGCCAAACAAGCGATCCCAGCGTTCCTGCTTTGTTTCCAAGGCAGCCAACGCCTCGAGCAGTCCACGCTCTCCTGGAAGAGCCGGGACCGGTGGAATGTACTCGACCGGATTGACGACCTTTTCGCGCCAGCTCCGTCCAGCCGGATGAAAGGGCAAACACTCGCTGAGGAGCCTTCGCCACTCCGATTCCACTCCCTCAGATGCGCCCTGATGATCTTGACTGGCCTCAATCTCGGCCCAGAGTCCCACAGAAATCGTGACCTTGAAGAGCCGTTGCCAGTCGAGAGAAGGCGACCGCGGCAACGACAACCAAACTGCCCATGCAGCGATGATAATCGCGGTCAACTCAACGACTTGCTTCCAGTCCACGCAACGCTCCATGGGGGGCACACGACTACTATTATGCCGCTGTCCATACATTTGTGCGCAGTCCGCTACTTGACCGATGGTACCTGCCGTGAAAGATTGGGGGTCGTCCGGAGGCGATTTGTGCCTGCGGCACCAAATCCGCCACGGCCGCAAGTCGGCCACTGGCTCTTTTAGGAGACGCAATCATGAAGAACCTCAAGGCAATGCTGCTTGTCCTCGCATCCGTTGGCACCATGTCCCTCGTCGCTTGTGGCGACAAGGACGACGGCGACAGCAGCGGCACCGCGACCACCGAAGACGCCACCACCGAAGAAGGCTGATTTCAGCCCTCTGGTGATGCCAGCTTCGCTGGCGGTCAGCCCCGGACCTGTCCGGGGCTGTTCTCTTTGTTGATGCACGCCGCTTGGGTACCGAATCCGCCGAAGCGACGCGCAGCTTCCGGGTCCCCCGGTTCCTCGATCCTTGTCATCGACGAAGCCCCGTGGTCTGTGAAGGGCTCTCTCCGGCACGCGCCCCGTCGTTCGCGAACGTTTCGACTCGTTTCCGCTCGCTACCGGCGACGGCGGGTCCGAACGGGCACAGGGATCAACACCGGTGCCGCATTCGGTACCGGCAGCAGGGCGTCGACCCAGCCGCTCACCTGCGATGCCCACTTGCGAACACGCGCCTTCCAGTCAGAGGATTCATCCTCGGGCGGACGGCCTTCCTGCGACTCGGACTCGGGCACCACTTCATCAGACGACATCCAGGTGTGCTGCGCATAAGCCATCCCGCGGCGCTCCCTTGGGGCTGCTCGAGAGCCACTGGAGAGAAGGAGCGGACGGTTGCTGGACGCATCAATCACGTGAATCCTCCGTGAATGCCTTCGCAGTATAGACCCAATGTCCGAGGGTGACACCCGGTTTCTCTTCTGTCGTTGCCCAGACCCCGTCCCTCCGCCCGATCTTCCCCCTTGATTCCGATTCTTCCTGCTCGTGTCGGCCTGCCGTCCCGCTACCGCTCCAACCTGTGGTTGCTCGCGGCAATCGGCCTTTATGTCACCTTCGCCGCCACAACCGTACAGTCCGTTGGGGTGGTTGGAGAGGTCGCACTGGGCTGGATGAAGGGGCCTCCCGTGCCCGTTCGGATCGTGCTGGATGAGCCCCCTGTCGACCATGCGCTCGGACCGTTGCGCGCACAACAGACCCGACCCATCGAGCGCATCCAGCTCGGTTCAATTCATCTGCCCTTGGCCATCAACGCCTACACCGGGGCTGCACCAGACTGGCCAGCCCGCATCGTGCATGCGGTGACCGGGAGCACCCGGATCGTGCGATGGCTTCACCTGCTCCTTGGTGTCGGCCTGATCGTGGCAACGTTTCAATTCCTGCGACGCCATGCCGGTGCCGCCGCGGCGGTCGCGAGCATATTCGTGCTGGCCTCGCGATGGGATTTCGTGTTCTACCGATCGGTTCTGGGGGGCACCGAAGCGGTCCTGGTGGGCGCAAGCCTCGCGATGATCTGGGCCTTGTGGTCGCGCCGCTGGCGGGGCAGTCCGAATGGGTTGGTCGGCATCGCACTGGCGGTGGGTCTCGGCTTGCATGCCAAGCTCACCTTCGTCGTCTTCGCCGCCGCGGTTACCCTCGCGGCCATCGTTCTGCGCCGTGACCGGCCAGCCATGGGTCCTCCGAGCCGTTCGTCCTCCCTGCGCACAGTCTTGGCCCTGTTCACTCCCCTGCTGCCCATATTGGTAGCCAATGTGCATCAATCCTGGATCGGCTCTCCCCATCTGCGCAGCCACGACCACCCCTCCCTTCAGCTGGCACGCGTCTGGGGTGCATTGACCGGTCAGTCCGCTCCCACGCGCGAGTCGCTGCACAACATCGTGGCGTGGCTCGGCGACCCCCTTGCCTTCCTGG
>CAJWOS010000721.1 GCA_913044235.1 uncultured Pseudomonadota bacterium | reverse complement strand
ACCTGTGTGGAAATCAACCAGTGCGTCGGGTGCTCCCATCGAGCAGGCGGTGGTCACCCCCTCCGCGGCAGGGAAGAAGATCGCCCGTCCCTTCGCGGGCCAGATCGTGGCCATTGGCGACTTGCACGGTGATCTCGAGGCTTCACTCAAGGTGCTCAAGCTTGCGGGGCTAGTGAACGACGCAGGGCATTGGTCGGGGGGGCGAACCGTCTTCGTGCAAACGGGCGACACGACCGACCGAGGTCCGGACTCCAAGGGCGTGATCGAGTTGTTGATGCGTCTCTCGGTAGAGGCAGAGGATGCTGGAGGCCGCGTGGTGGCGCTGCTCGGAAACCACGAGATCATGAACCTGACGGGCGACTGGCGCTATGTACATCCGGGGGATGTTGCGGCGTTCGGGTCGCCCGAACAGCGTCGGGCCGCATTGGCTCCAGATGGTGAGCTCGGACGCTGGCTGCGGCAGCGGGATGTCGTGGCGAAGGTTGGCGACACGGTGTTCGTGCACGGTGGGGTGTCGCCCGCCTGGGCCGAGCGGGGCATCGATGCCATCAATGGTGCCGCCCGGGTTGCCATCGATGCGGAGCCTCGCGCCCGTGTGCTGGGTTCCGAAGGGCCTTTGTGGTTGCGCGATTATCTGCAGGCGCCCCCGTCCATCGCTTGTCCGATGCTTGCGGATGCGCTGGCTTCTTTGGGCGCGGCACGGATGGTGGTGGGTCACACCACACAGCGAACAGGCCGAGTCGCGACCCGCTGCGAGGGCGCTTTGCTCGGGATCGACACAGGAATTTCAGCGCACTACGGCGGAAATCTATCGGCGATCCGGATCGAGGCTGGAAATGCATTGGCGGTCTATCGGACCGAGGTGGAGGACCTCCCCGACCCCACTGTGGCGCCCACGAGCCATACGCCCTGATGTTGTGTTTGTGACCGTCAGATGAATTCGTGTCGAACCCCTGACTGGTCCTTTGCGAATCGCGTGGCACGCAGGCGTCCGTTCACGGTAAGGTCTGCGGCCTCGGCCTGTCCGAGGGACCTCCGTTTGGCGTGAACCACCCAACTATTACCGGGACCACTCCGCGCAAAGACGATGCAGCCGGTCCCCCGGAGTCTTTCCATGCCACAGCAAGCCTACATCCAGAAAATGGTGGCTTTGGCCGACGTCGACGCACCGACGAAGACCGGTTCGTTTCGGGGCTTTGTGCGCGCGACGGCGCGGCAGATTCGTCCCCCGTTCATGGCCCGCCATGGAGCGGCCGAGTCGGTCGCGATGCTGCAGAAGGTGTGGCCCCGCGTGTCGAGCCGGACCCTCGGGCAGATTCATGTGCACGGCAAGCTCCAGGGCAACGTTGCCACCATCACCACGGTGATGGCGGATCAGCCGTTCATCGTGGACACCATCCGGCTGGCCGTCCTGCAGACGGGGGCTACCTACGCCGGAGGGTTCAACGCCGTCATCGGCATGTCTCGAGACGAGCATGGATCGCTGGTGCACATCGACGGAGAGGGTGACCAGCTCGAGAGTGTGGTGTTGATGGAAGCCGAAGGCCTCGACGCCGAAGCCATGAAAGCACTGGTCGAAAAGCTCCAGGGTAGCCTGCGGCTGGCGCAGGCTTCGGTCCGTGACTTCCGGTCGATGACCGACATCATCGATGGGGCGGCGGTGCAGCTCGGTCGTCAGGCCGACCGGGTGCCCGACCAGGGTGAGTCGCTGCGGGAAACGGCGGAATTCCTTCGGTGGCTTCTTGCCGACAACTTCGTCTTCATGGGAATGGTCTTCGATGACCGGTCGTTCGGCATCGCGCATTCCGACCTTGCGGATGTGCACGATGTCTCGTCGCTCAGCACGTGGACCCCGACCACACGGCGTGTGGATGCTCGGAAGGGCGCCCTTGAGTCTCGCGTGCACCGCGCCGGACGGCTGGACGAGCTTCGCATCATGCTGCCCAGCCTCCCAGGGTCGGAAGCGAAGGCCCTGGTGCTGCAAGGGCTCTTTACGCATCGTGCGATTACCCAGCCGAGCCGGCATGTCCCGATTCTTCGGCGCACGCTGGCCACCATCCTGCGGGCGCAGGAGAGCAAGCCGGGCTCGTACCGCTACAAAGGCATTGCCAATGTCTTCGACAGCCTGCCCACAGAATTCCTGTTCACGGCTGACGATGAACAGGTGGTGAATTTGATCGAGCGGGTGCTTGAGGCTGAGCAGGAGCACGAGACTCGGGCGCACCTCGTACAGCTGTCTGAGACCGGCACATCGTTCGTGTTTGCGGCCCTTCCTCGCGAGCGATGGACCGAGGATCTGCGCTCCCGAATGGAGTCCATCGTCGTGGACACCACGGGGGCATCGTACTGCGACCATGGTGTGTTCGTGGGCCGATACCAGACCATTCTCGTGCATTACTTCCTTACGGGCACGCGGACTCTGGAAAGCGATGAGTCCGACGAGCTCCTCGAACAGCTCTGCACGCTCGGCACTCCGTGGCAGGACCGGCTCTACGCATCACTCAATGCACGCTTCGGCGAGGACCGTTCCGGTGAGCTGTTCCTTCGGTATGGCAACGCCTTCGAGTCGCTGTACATGCAGGTCACGGAGCCGGAGCGCGCGGCCGCAGACATCGAGCTCTTGGAAAAGCTGCCGCGAGACCACGGGGTCGAGGTGGCCCTGTTCCGCGATGGCA
>CAJWOS010000720.1 GCA_913044235.1 uncultured Pseudomonadota bacterium | reverse complement strand
CGGCCGATGCCATGGCTCGAGCTCGGTCTGCTCACCACAGCGGGCCTTGCCGCGATGGCCGTTGCTCGCTGGCTGACGGCTATTTTTTACGATGAGGGTCGCTCGAGGGCACAGACGGCTCGCTCCGCGCGACTGGCGCAGGCCGGCTGGCTCGATGTGCTCCTCAACCTGTGGACCCGCCCCCTCAGTCCTGTGGCGCGCGCGATCGTGATCAAAGACGTCAAGGCTTTCGTGCGCGATCCGAGCCAGTGGAGCCAGGTCTTCCTCGTCGGCGCCATCGTGGTGATTGCGGTCGTGAGTGCAGCCGCGATGCCGGTCGACTTCATGCGCGGTCCATACGGTGCCTACATGCGAGAGTCGCTGGCGTTCGGCTCCCTGGCACTGGTGGGCTTCATCATGGCCAGCGTGGCGACCCGGTTCCAGTTCACAGCCACGTCCCTGGAAGGACGAGCGTTCTGGGTGGTGCGAACCGGTCCGATCACCGCTGAAGAGCTCCTTTGGGCAAAGGTGTGGCCATCTTTGGTTCCGATGGTGTTTGTGGGGGAGCTCATGGCCATCTCCACCACCGTGGTGCTGGGAGCGGGGCCGGTCCTGGTTGCGCTGGCCGCATTTACGGCCTTCTTCCTCGCGCTGGGTATCTCCGGTCTCGCGGTGGGCGTGGGCGCGGTCTACCCGGACTTCAAGGCAGACAACGCGGCACGGGTGGCGGCGAGTCCGGCGGCGATGGTCTTCATGGTGTGTGCCTTGGTGTTGGTATTTGCCGTCGCATCCGTGGAGCTCCTGCCCGTGGGCATTTCGATGTACGTGCGCTTCCATGAGCGCAGTCCGACCAGTCTCGAGTGGGTCGGCATCGTGGCGCCTCTCATTCTGGTGGTGCTCATCTGTTTGGCAGCAATGGTGGGACCGATTCGTTGGGGGGCCCGCAAGCTGTGGGAACGAGAGCTGCCCAACTCATGACGCGGCCAGGCTGGACGATCGTACTGTTGCTAGGATGCCGACCGCCGGCATTGCCGCCGGTGCCGAGTGTGTCACCAGAGCCGCGCATACCGGTCGACACCGTACCCGCGCAGGCGCGGGCGCTGTGTCTGCGGGCACGGGTCTTCCTGGATGTCGGCGAGCCGGAGCGAGCCTTGAATGCGGCCCGTCGAGCCAGCCTGCTCGATGCCAGTGCGGCTCACCCATTCGCACTGATGGCGCAAGCGCACGCTCTGTTGGGTGATGATGCAGAAGCTCTGGCTGCGGCCTCCGCAGCGGTCGAGCATGAGCCGTCGGTGCCTGCCCTCCGGTTGCTGCGGCTGCGACTCCAGCGAGATGACGCCTTCACGGCCGCCGATCTGGACCTTCTGCTGGCCGCGAGCTCGCCCATCCCCGACAGAGTTCTGAACATGGTGCATGCGGCGGCGAAGCGAACAGGCGACCGAACCGCCCAGGTGGCGCTCGAGACCATCGCGCGGTCTCGGATTCGGACGGCGCCAACCCACCATCTCGAGTCTTTGATGGAGGTGGCGGCAGAGGGTGACGGAGCTTTGGCGCTTGTGGTGGGGGGCTTGCGGTTGCACCGCGCTGGGGAGGATACGGAGCGATCGCGTGCACTTGCTGTCGCGGGACTTGCGGCGTCCGCTGGGTCGGACCCCGCCTGGAGTCCTCTGCCGCAGCACTGGCGCCCAACCGCATCTTCGGCCGCTCCCATCCATGGGGTCGGTTACGAGCGTGCGCCCGACAACGATGCCGGGTGGCAGCAGGCGCTGGCAGGTCAGCCGGTCGATGCCCTGCGTCACCTGACCCGCATGTGGACCCATCACCCCCACCACCCCACCGTTCTGGAACAGATCTGGTTGGTGCAGCGCAGGGAAGCGGTCGACTGACGAGGGATGACTCACGGGCTTGGAGACAGTCTGGTGCCTCGGATGCAAATCACACGCTCCCTTCGTCGAGTGGTCCTCGGGCTCGTGCTGGCGGTGCCGATGGTGGGATGTGGTCCCAAGAAGATTCCTGCAGCAGCGGCAGATCAGGTGGTGCACGAGATCCGCAGCCGGAAGCTGCCGCGGGCGTTGCAGGCGCGCTTCCAGATCCGAGTGGAGAGCAACGGCCAGTCTGGCTCCACCAAGGGTGCCATCATCACCCATGTGCCCGACCAGTTTCGGCTGGAAATCCTCACGCCGCTGGGCACGCCGATGCTCTCGGTCGCGTCGAACGGCACCGCGGTCCACGCCTGGTCGCAGCAGCTGAACACCTTCTTTCGGGGGGATGACGCTCTCGCGGTGCTCAGCGAGCTCACGGGGGGAGCCGTGACCATGTCGGATGTGCTGCAGTTGTTGACCGGCGGACTGCCACTGCCCGACGCTCCCGTGCTCGAGACCACCGCTCGCGAGGAGGGGGTATGGCTCGTGTTGGCGGGGCCCAGTGATGTGCGCGTGCGGGCGCTCGTGTCGCCGAAAAAGCGGTTGGTTCGGCGTGTGGAAATTGGTCGGGCGGCTACGGCAGAGAGTGCCGAGATGGTAGATCTGGTGGCGGTATTCGACGTGTCTGATCACATGCGGATCGACGGCGCATTGTATCCTGAGGAAATGACCATCGACATCCCCCCGCTTGGCTGGACCTTGGAGCTCACCTTCCACACATGGGACGAGCTTGGCCAGATCCCGGCCGTGTTCGAGATGCCAGTGCCACCGGGTGCCAATGTGGCCGATCTTGAGCAAACACTCCGGAAAGCTGCTG
>CAJWOS010000719.1 GCA_913044235.1 uncultured Pseudomonadota bacterium | reverse complement strand
CGATAGCAGCAGCAACCTCGATGTTTACCTGCCAGATTCCATCGTATGCATGGTCACCACCCGCGTCGCCACCGGCGTCGCCACCGGCGTCGCCACCGGCGTCGCCACCGGCATCGCCACCGGCATCACCACCATCGTCGCCCGCATCGTCGGAACCGCTTCCATCGCCGGCCTCTCCACCGTCGTCGTCGCCCGTTGAGCCGTCGTCACTCGCTCCTCCGTCGCCGGCAGCGCCACCCCCATCGTCTGTGTTGTCGCTTGTGGTCGCGTCGCCACCTTCAACAGCGGAGTCCGACTCAGCCTTCTCAACCGCTTCACCACCGCATCCAGCAAGAGCGAACAACCCCACGAAAACCGGACCCACAAATCTCGACATGGAAACCTCTCCTGAGCGCAGCGACTGCACCGTAGCTGACGCTGCCCTGCGATGTCCATTTGTATCCTGGGCAGAGTCGACGGCGCGCTGTCGCATGCTCACTCAAACACCAGATCGACATCGGTGAGCGGGTCGACGGGAGTGAGCAGTCCCGGGTTGCCGGACCACCCCACGAAAGGATCGTCGGACCGGTCGCCGTCCCCCTGATCGATCACGGCACCGATCCAGACGTTGGCGCCCTCCGCCGGCACGCCCTGCTCAAATACGAGGTCGAAGTCGATGTTGGAACCTGGGGCGGGCAGCGGAACTGTGGTTTCCACATCCGCCGGCTCCGTGGGCAGACCGTCGATGATCTCGGCATACTGCCACGCGCCGATCCAGATCTCCGTGCCCGAGGTGACCGGTGCCGAGGTGGCGATCCCCACGTTGCCGTACACAGTGGGCAGGTCGGGACTTCCCGTACCGCCTCCCGCCTCACCCGCCGAACCGCCACCCGGGTCGGTTCCAGCATCCCCTCCCGCCGAACCGCCACCACTACCGCCCGCATCGAGGCTTCCCGACCCGCCGGAGTCGACCTCCGACCCAAACGGCGGATTCTCGGGATCGTAGATCGGGTAGCACTTCCCGTCTGCGGCCATTCCGTAGCCCGCATCGCAGTCCGATACACGACCACAGCCCCACAGGAGGCTGGCCGAAAGCCACACGAAGGTATTGGGGTGCACGAGTCCGACTCCCCGACGGTCTCGACCGTCGTTTACGGTGCCATCCGGCGCGCCCCCGCCCGTATACAGGCTGGGCTCTGGAGCGACCCGACTGCCAGCATCATACAACGATGAACCCACGAGACGCCGACTGGGATCCCCCTCCCCCCGCCAAGGGCGCAAGTCGCGACGCGGAGGCTTCGCTTCCCGCACCGCATCCGCCCCCGCTCTGCCGCTTGATTCCCGCCCGTGTCCCATCCTCTGTTGTCTTGCCGGTGGACTCTGGGACCGATACGAGAGCCGCATGTGCAGACCCGTGAACACCCGCCATCGTGGCCACTTCCAGCGTTCGCGGAGCCTACTGCTTGCCGCCGCGATGGGCCTTGGCTGTACCGGCTCGAGCGAGCCACCCGTCCAACGCGCCGTGGCCGTCGCGCCCACCAATGCCGCCAAGAGCAGCACCGCGTCGCCGGGACTGCACTGGTTTCTGCCCGACGGTATGCGTGCCGATCCAGATGTCTTTGATGTCTTTCAGTGGGCAGAGGAAGGGCGAATGCCCAACCTGCATGCACTGATGCAGCGCGGCACCTACGGTTGGTCCATTCCCACATTTCCCACCCACACGCCCACCAACTTCGCCACACTCCTCACAGGCGCCCCTCCCGAGGTCCATGGTGTGGCGGACGGCCCAATGCGCGTTGAAGGAGGGCCGCTGGCTCGCCCCTCCATCGGTGGCTTCAGCTCGAGTGCTCGGCTCGTTCCTGCGGCTTGGTCTCTGCTCGAAGACACCGGCCGCAAGGTCGTGGTGCTGAGCATGCCTGGCTCGACGCCCCCAGAGCTTGCAAACGGTGTGACCATTCGCGGCCGCTGGGGTGGCTGGGGTGCCGATTTCCCGGCACTGCTCTTCGAAAACGCAGACCCCGAGCGGCAGCGCTCACTCGGGCGGCTGTCCCGTCTGTTTATGCTCTCCACGGAGCTCACTCGCTTCGTGACGCCGGAGCTCACGGCCCCCGACGCACCATCCTACGACAAGGGCGCACGCTACTCCGCGAAGCTCGATGTGTACGGACATGAAGTGCTCGCCCAAGGCGTGGACCAAGACGGGAATGGCTCCACGGATGCCATCACATTCCGACACGAACAGGCTGGCGACCCTGGCGAGACCACCTCCACGCTCTCTCCTGGTGAGTGGAGTGCCTGGGTGCCTGCCACACTCGACTGGAAGGCCCAAGAGGTACCGAGCGCGCTCCGGTTTCACGTGGTGCGGCTCGGCGACGGGCAAGACTTTCGCATTCGGATTCTGGTCGACACGCTCAACGACACCGTGACCCAGCCCGCCCGTGAGGCCGACGCCCTGCGAGCAGACGCCGGTCCGATGGTGGACTTTGTGGACAACTTCCCGGCACAGCTGATTCACTACCCCGAGGACCAGTCCACGTTCCTGCAGGAAGCCCGCATGTCCTGGGAATGGCACCGGCGGGCGGTGGCCTCGCTCTACGAGCGGCACCAGCCAGGCGCGGTCTTCCACAACATCTACACGCCAAACCAGATGCTCACGAGCCGGTGGTGGATGGGCTTCGTAGACCCGAAAAGTCGCCGATACGGCGACGTCGACGAAGCCACGCGCGCCCGCCTCTGGTCTG
>CAJWOS010000718.1 GCA_913044235.1 uncultured Pseudomonadota bacterium | reverse complement strand
TGGAGAGCCGTAGCGCAGCACTCGTCCTGGGTGCGCAGGGATGGCGTCTTACGCATTGTTTGTGGTGGAAACGAGCGAATGTGCAACGGAACTGCCCGCCGAGGAGCAGCGACGACGAAGCACCCGCTGGCTTGAGCACGGTGTGCGAAGCGCCCCGCATGACCGTGGTATGCAGCGGTATCGGCAGCTGCGGACTCAGGCCATGGGGCGCCCACAGCGCCGGGCGAGGTCCTTCTTGTCGACCGCCCGCTTCATCGCCTCTTCGAATTCCACCGTGCCGTTCTTCACCAGCCTGGTGAGCTCGGCGTTGAGGCTCTGGTTGCCCAGAGAACGGCCTGTTTGCATGACATTGATGATCTGGGCCGTCTTTCCCTCTCGCACGAGATTTGCCACCGCGGTGTTCACCACCAGGACTTCCACCGCTGCCACGCGTCCGCCTCCCCTGCGTCGACACAAGGTCTGGGAGACCACGCCGCGGAGACTCTCTGACATGCCGGTTCGGACCTGGCTTTGCTGTTCATGAGGGAACAAGTCCACGATCCGATCGACGGTGGTGATCGCGGTTGAGGTGTGAAGGGTGGCAAACACCAGATGGCCGGTGTTGGCTAGCTCCAGCGCCATCGACACGGTCTCGAGATCGCGCAGCTCCCCGATGAGCACGATGTCTGGATCCTGACGCAGGGCGGCTTTGAGGGCCCGGGCGAAGCTGGTGGTGTGTGCGCCAATTTCCCGCTGGTTGACGAGCGATTTTTGGCTCTGATGCACAAACTCAATGGGGTCTTCGAGGGTGATGATGTGGGTGGCGCGGGAGCGATTGATGTGGTCGATCATCCCGGCGAGAGTGGTGGACTTGCCACTGCCGGTGGGGCCCGTCACGAGCACCAGTCCCTTGGGCTGATCACAGAGCTTGCGGACGACGGGGGGCAGGCCGAGCTGGTCGATCGTGAGGATCTTGGCGGGGATCTGACGGAAGACGGCACCGACGCCATGGTGGTCCCAGAAGACGTTTCCGCGGAAGCGGGCGGTCCCCGCGATGGCGTAGGCAAAGTCGGTGTCGGAGGTCTCGTCGAACTCCGCGACGGATCTGGGCGGCAGGATGGGTCTGCACAGCTCGAGCACCTCCGTGCGTCCCAAGGGACTCATGTCGCTGAGCATCACCATCTCTCCGTCGAGCCTCCACCGAGGACGCTCGCCAGCCGACAGGTGCAGGTCGGAGGCGCCTTCCGCGACCATTCGCTCAAGCAGTCGGTCGAGGCGAGGGCTGTCGGAGCTCGGTGCGGCTGGGCCGGTGCGGTCGGCGGTCTCCACGGCGCCGGTTGCGCGCAGGGCATCATCGAATGTGGAGGGCCGGATGCCCACCGGCGTGACGGTCATCCCGGGAAGCATCTCGCGCAGTCGACCGAGGATTGCCGGCTTTACGTCGTCGACGAAGCCCATCTTCAGGCTATTTCCGTCGACCGCCATGGGGAGAACGCGGTGTCGTTGAATGAAGGCCATGGGCAGCATCCCGATCAGCTCGGGTGGCGGCGGCTCTTCGTGAGACTCCAGGGGAACCTGACGGTTGGCGTGCTGCAGGCGACGGGCCAGAGCCTGGCAGATGCCGAGTCCAAAGCCCTGCACTTGCTTGAACATCGCGGTGAACAGCTTTCGCTCGAAGCGGGCGAGCAGCACATCGGTGTGGGCAATGACCGACGCACTTCGCGGGTCGTTGAGGATCAGCCCCATCTCCCCGATGCTCTGTGGTGCCTCCATGCGTCGAACCTCCACGGACTCGCCGCTGCCACTTGCCTGAACCATTACCGAGGCGATGCCTTCGAGGAGGAGGAAGAAGGCATCGGCGGACTCGCCCTGCGTGACGATGGCGGTTCCGGGTCCGGCCTTCATCAGGGTGCCGCGCTTGGCGACCTGCCGAACCAGATCTGTGTCTTGTGGCTGAAAGAGCTGTGAGGTGGCGAGGGCGGTCTCGATGCGTGCTGTGGACGCGGGTGTCTTTTCGAGGGTCTGCATCCAGGAGCTCCGGGAGGATGGGCAGGTGCACACGGCAGGTGGCTTGGTTGCGTATGCGGATGGGGCGGGAGCGTATCGGAAATTCATGTGCTGCAGGGGGGGGCTGGATTTCGCCCCGCTGGGGTCGAGTGCCCGCTGGGCTCAGCGCTCGGTCTGCCGCCGCCGGGCACACACCGCCAGCAGGGCAGCCCAGCCCAGCAGCTGCACGCCTTGGCTCTCGACCGTGGAGCAGCCGCCTTTCGGGTCACAGGGGCCGACCCTCTGGTCGTCGCAGTCTGCGTTGTTGGCCACATAGTCTGCGGGCTGACCACAGTGGCTGAGCGGGTGCGCCGGGTCTCCCTGGCCGTCGCCGTCGAAGTCTGGATACCAGGTGCTGCTCGCCTGCACGGCGGGGTCAGTGCTGTCGCAGTCGCTGGCGTCCTCCACCCAGTCCGCATCGGGCGCGCAGCCCCGGCGGGATTGGCTGGGGTCTCCGTAGCCGTCGCCGTCCGGGTCGGCGTACAGGACCACTCCATCTACAGCGTCTTCGTCGATCTCCGCGTCGCAGTCGTTGTCGACGCCATCACATCGCTCGATGGCACTGGGTGAGCGCTCCGGGTCGTCGTCATCGCAGTCGAGCGCGATGGAAAAGCCATCTTCGTCGAGGTCATCATCGAGGCTGGAAGGGTCACAGTCGTTGTCGATGCCGTCATAGGGGATTTCCTCGGCATCCGGTGA
>CAJWOS010000717.1 GCA_913044235.1 uncultured Pseudomonadota bacterium | reverse complement strand
CCTCGCCTTCGCCTTCGCCTTCGCCTTCGCCTTCGCCTTCGCCACCTGAGTCGAGTCCGACAGTCCCACTGTCATCGTCCTTGCCACCGCCGCTGGACAGGCATGCACCAGCCACCAACGAGACGAGGAGGACTGCACCAACTTCATTACGCGACATCAAACCACGCATGGTCTTCTCCAAAAGGAAGCGGCCACCGATCCCGGCCTTCCTACCGGCCTATCCGGTTCGTCCGCACGAGATCCCGAAAGACTTGCGTCGGACCCTTTCCAGCACGCTTCGCACGCCCGACAGGACCGGCTCCACCAGACTGGGGTAGCTCCTTCCTCCGCACCGTTCGGCTGCGAGAACGCCGAGCTCGATGCACCCGCGCCCAGCCCCTGACTGCAGGAGTCCACGGACCATGCCGCCAACGATGTTGCCCAATACCATCGTGGACACCCTCGGCGTTATCGCCCACGCCGACTGGAGTCTCCGGCCTGCAAAACGAAAGCTCTGCGTGGCTTCACGCACCGCTTCCGGATGGACCGTCGAGGCTCCCTGCCTCGTGCACAGCGTCGCCTCTCCCCATGCGCTGCCCGATGCACTGCAAGCGCGCGCGGGCGCCGGACGCGTCGTCTTCCTCGGACTCGATGCGGCCATGGGCTTGCCGACCGCCTGGGGCCAACGCGCCGGCGTCCACGACTTCGTCGACTTCCTGACCCACACCGTGCATCAGCCCGGCTGGCAAGATTTTTGGCACCCAGCCGAGACGCCCGATCAGATCGGCCTCAAGCGACCCTTCTACCCGCGGCGGCCAGGCGGCACGCGCCAGCACCACCTCGTCGACGGCCTCAGGCTCCACCACGCCCACGACCTCCGGCGCCAGTGCGACCACCCCCGACCGGGCAGCCCCACGCCCTGCCCACTCTTCTGGACTCTTGGCGCCAACCAAGTGGGAAAGGCCACCCTCACCGCCTGGCGGGAGCTTGTGCTTCCGGCGCTGCAAGACCCATCGCGCACCGTGTCCATCTGGCCATTCGCCGGCCCCCTCGCCGAGTGCATGCACGCCGAGCTCACTCTGGCGGAGGTCTATCCGGGCGAAGTGGCTGCATGGCTCGCGCTGGATCTGGTGGCCCGCGGCGGAAAGCGTCGTCAAGCTGCCCGTAAGGCCCAGTCTGCTACCCTGCTCGACACACTCGCCTCGGTGGGCGCCCAACCCACCTCTGCCCTGATCGCCCTCATCAAGGATGGCTTCGGCGAGTCAGCCTCTGGCGAGGACGCCTTCGACGCGCTCCTTGGTGTGCTCGGAATGCTCCTGTGCGTGCACGGGCGCCGCACCGTCTGGGAGCCCGACACACCGCAGCTCGTTCAGCTCGAGGGCTGGGTGTTCGGACGCGCCGCACCGCCACCGGCTGCGGTCGACTGAACCGGTCTGCGCTGTGCTGGCGGCCTACTCGATATAGCCCATCTCCCGCAGCAGATCGAGCTGCTCGGCATTCACACCATCGCCTTCGCCCACGCCCAGCTGGGTGGACTTGAAGAAGTCGAGCGCGGCCGTGTGCACGGTCTTGGCGAGCTCGGGCTGGATCTTCGCCAGCGACTTGTCTTCGTGGGGATCGGTGTTCTGATCGAACAGCTGCGGGTTGGCAAACGGATGCGCCTGGTCGCGGCTCACGTAGATCAGCTTGTGGCGACCATCAAAGTACCACTGCATGCCGCCATGGTTGCCGCCCACGTTGACCCGATGCGCGGTCTCTTTGCCGGTAGCGACCGGAATCAGGGAGCTGGCGTTGAGCCCAGCGGGAACGTTGGCCTTCACGAGCTCGAGGAGCGTGGGGTAGAGGTCCATGGTGCGCACGGCGGTGTCGACCCGCGCCGACTTCATCCCCTCGGGGTAGCGCACCACCAGCGGCACACTCTGATTGTTGTCGTACGGAAAATTGTGCCAGGCCCGCTCCATCTCGTGGTCGTTGAAGGCCTCGCCGTGGTCAGACGTGAAGGCGAACACGAGATCTTTCGTGAGGCCGGCCGCGGCGAGCTTGTCCCAGAACGCACCCAGCTGGGTGTCGTTGCGCAGGATCTCGCCGTCGTACAAGCGCGAGAGCTGGTCCCACTGGTCGTCGGTGAGCGTGACCACACCCTGGTTCACATCGCACTGGCTCACGTGGCCCTCGGGCATCCCTGTGCGCTTGTTGCAGCCCTCGATGTTCACGGGCGGCACGTCGGCCCGCACCCACTTGTCGTAGGGCGCCTGCGGGGTGTAGGGCGCATGCGGCGTGAGGTACCACATCACGATGAAGAACGGCCGCTCATCTTCGGCCTCTGCAAACTTCAGCGCTTCGCCCGCCAGCCGACCCTCGCCCACGAACTGGAACTCGTCGAAGCCCTGCTTGTAGCTGTCGTTGTCGGTGATGATCTTCGACGCATTGAACATTCCGGTGCGATAGCCGGCCGCCTGGAAGGCCTCCGCCAGAGTGACCGCAGCATCGGGCACCTCGAGCGAGTAGTCTTTCGTGCGGAAGTGCGCGAAATCCACCAGGTGGTTGTGGGCAAACAGGCCGGTGAAGAGGCTCGCTGCTGCGGGGAGGGTCCAGTAGCCCGAGGTCTGGCCGTTGGTGAACACCACGCCGTCTTTGGCGATGCGGTCGAGGTTGGGGGTGGTCTCACGCTCGTGGCCATACAGGGAGAGGTGGTCGGCACGGGTGGTGTCCCACACGAGCAGCACCACGTTGGGGCGCTTTTCGGCGGCT
>CAJWOS010000716.1 GCA_913044235.1 uncultured Pseudomonadota bacterium | reverse complement strand
GCTGGGCGTACCGGTAGATGTACAAATCGTGGAGGAGGTCTTTGCCGGAGGCATCGAGGTAGGGCCCCTCGATGTGCGATGCACGCCCCATGACCACGGCGTAGGTGGAGTCAACGCCGCTGCAGCACCGACCCTTGTTTGCGAAGAGGTAGTATGCATCATTATGTTCGTGAATGTAGGGGGCTTCAATTCCCGCTTCGACGTCTTGCGCAACTTGGATGAATCGCTCCGATGCCACGCCGGTCTCGGGGGTTTCTCCGTCGTCGAGCAGCAGCCCGGTATTGGGGTCAAGCTCGGTCACGTAGATGCCGCCGGCGTGGGAGCCGAACACAAGGAAGGTCGCGTTCGGGGTGGTCACGAAGCTCGCATCCATTGCACGCGGTGTGTCGAATGCTTCTCCATCCGATGCCAGGAGCACCCCTGCGGCCGCGAAGCCGTCTGCGGTTCGAGTGGCGAGTCCTGTTGCATCGCGGAGCTCGCCATTGTCCTCGTCGAAGACCGTGAACGCGAGAAACGCCCCATCATCGCTGATTGTGGGGGCGTCGAATTCGCCGGTCGGGTTCCACTCTTGGATGGTGCGCCACCAGCCGTCGGCGAGGGAATCGGCGGCCAGCCCCTCCGTGGCGCGGACCGTTCCATGCTCCAGGTCGACCACGCTGCGGGTGAGCGCCATGCCTTCCGTCCCTGAGCCGTAGAACGCCCACTCGTCGCCTTCCTGGACGAGACGAGATGGGTCGTGAACCCACTCTTGACCGGAGGGAAGGTCGCGCGCGCTGGCGTCATCCGAAGCATCGGGTGCGCAGGCTACCCATAGGGGGACAAGGCTCAGCAGACAGGCCCGAGTGCACGGCATGGATCTCTCCGGGATGGGGTGCAGGAGAGAAACGTGCCTTGCCGCCAAGAGGGGCACATTGCTGGGGGATACGACGGGCGGCTGCGGGTGGATTGGTGCCCTGCAACCCGTTGGATACCGGACCGCAGAGCTCAGATGCCGCACCACTGCTCGGTGATCTCGTGCTGGAGATGGGCCTTGTGCAGGCGCTGTGCCGTCTCGAGGATCTTGGGTCCGTCGGCCGTTTTGTGAGGCTTGTTTTCTGCTTTTTCAAGCCCGACTTGAAGCTCCTCATTGAGGATGGAGCGCGCAGAGGCCTCTTTGTGGAGGGCGCGAATGAGCGTGCCCTCTCGGTAGTAGTACCGCGCTTGGGAAATCGTATCGACGGTGCCGCCCCCGTCGTCTGGGAGGTCGGAGGCCTGGTCGAACGACCAGCTGTTGTTCTCCTTGAGCACAAACAGGACCTGATTGCCTTCGAAGAGCATCTCGAAGGACATTCCACCATGCTCGTAGCCCATGGCGTAGCGGGCCCAGAGCAGCTGAGTGTCCTTGTGCCGAGTCAAAAACGTTCCACTGGCATGGTCGTCTTCACAGTCGAAGACCATCTTCTGGGCCGGCAGTGCCAGAGCAGCACCGTACAGCGTGCGGATGTGCTCTATCTGTGCCTTCACAGGGTCTACCGCTTCCGCCGGGGGCTGGGCAGCAGTTGCCTCGGCGGTGGGAGCAGGCGTGTTGGGCGTTGTCGAGGGACTCGGGGTTGCCGGAGGCTGGGTGGGCGTAGGGGCTTGGCTCTGACCCGTGCACGCTGACAGGGTCAGGCTCGCCAAGGCCAGAAAGGTGCATCGGATTCTTGCCATGAATGCCTCGTGTGCCCACGGTGCGGCGCGGTGTCGGCCTGCGTGGGGGCCCGGATCCTACCAAAGCAGGCGCGAACGATTGGAGTCTGGAACCACCGGCATCGGTGGCCGCGCACAATGAGACAGGTTGAGCGGCGTCAGATGGGTCGTCTCTTGCTGCGGTGCGACGAGGGTTCCATGGGCATCATCCACTTCGACTTGATGTCGGCTGTGGCGCGCCACTCGCCCAGGCTGCCTGCCAGCGGACCGAGAGGGCTCTCCGGGTGTTGGGCTTGGTGGCTGGCCCCACGCTTCCCTCACTCCACCACGAGCGCAGGCACCCGGCTGCCCAGGCCTTCCCTCAGAGCATCCTGTACATCTGCAGGCCAGTCTGCGCTGATCCGGAGCTGGACGATGGCAGCGAGTCGCTGGCCGAGCTTGCGAGCGGCCTCGGGGGTGGGCGCGGGTGTGTTGCGCAGGTCCAGCTGCTCGAGTGCGGGGAGCCATGTGGCCCCTGCCAGCTCTGAGGTCCCAAGGGACGAGCCCGGATTGTTCGACAGATCGACCACAAGCAGGCCGTTGAGGTGGTGGGCATATGCCAGTGCACGCACGCTCGTCTCGTCGAGTTGGGTGTTGCTGAGGAGCAGCACCTGCAGACCGTATAGCGACTGCGATGCCGCAATGGCCTTGGCGCCTTCCACCCCCACGGACTGTCCACGGAGGTCGAGTCCCTTCACGTCGCGCAGCAGACGGCCTGTGACCAAAGGAGCGAGGGTGGTGCCGCGCATCGGTGGGCCGTGGGCGCGAGAGAGATCGAGCCAAATGGGAATGAGGCCTTGCTGCAGACCGTTTGCCGGTCGACCCTTCCAGGGAATCTGGCCCACGTCTCCAACGGTTCCCATCGAGCCCTCTGTGCCGACATCTCCAGAGGTACCGGGGTCTCCAGGGGTGCCGGCTTCCCCGGTGCTACCGGGCGCTCCGACGGTTCCGCCTGCCTCGGTGGGACCACCTTCACCAGTGGGGCTTCCCGTTCCCTCCGTGGTCACAGGGTCGGCGGTGGAAGGCGCCCGTGTCGTTG
>CAJWOS010000715.1 GCA_913044235.1 uncultured Pseudomonadota bacterium | reverse complement strand
GCCCATCTCCCGGACCTTGTCTCCCCCGAGCGACATCTTCTCGGCGAGGAGGGTCCGGAAGGCATCGGTCCGGCGCAGCTTCGACGCCGCCCGAGAGGTGGCTGGGTACGGGTCCTGCTCGGCGGTGCCCTTGAGAACTTCCGCATACAGGTCCGGCGTTGATGCCGTCTCCGCCAAGATGTCGTCCACCGAGACGCCGGCGTCCGCGCACAACTGCACGAGCTCCTCGCGACGGTGGGTGCTTCGCGCCAGCGCGCGCACCATCAAAAAAGACATCGAAGTGATGGGCATGTGGTGGTACGGCCGGTGGAAGAACAGAGCGCGGAGGCGGTCATAGTAGGTGCCTGCACTCAGCTCGGCCTTGCGCAGCATGGCCTCGACCGCCTGTGCCGTCTCATCGAGATAGGCGAACGTGGAATACCGGCCGCTGAACACCGGGAAGTCGCTCCCAGGGCGGTTCTGCCGCGTGTACGCCTCATGAAAGTGACGGGCGAACGGCTTGCGGAAATCGGGCCCCCGGTAGGCCGACGACGACCCTCCTCGCGCCAGGTCGACCGCGAGCATCTTCGGACGACGCTCAACCAGCATCGCGACCGCACCGGCGCCCTGGGTCTGCTCCCCCGTGCTGCCCCGCTCGTACTCTGCAATGTCGGCCGAGACCACGATGGCCAGCCGATCGGCACCGTCGCTCACCACATACCGCAGTGCGCTCTTTAGGGCGTAGATGCCGCCGAGACAGGCGTGCTTGAACTCCGGCACTTCCACGTTGCGAGACAGCCGAGGACGCCCCAGATCGTGCAGTGCGGCGTCCACCATGCCGCGCACGATGACCGCACCTGCGGCATTGTCAGTGCTCGACTCCGTACCGAGCCCCAGAAAGCCCACCTGGGTGGGGTCGATGTCGTAGTTGAGGATTAGCCTCAGCACCGCATTGGCGGCCATGGTGTAAACGTTTTCGTGCGGGGCAGGCATCCGAAAGCTGCGGCCCACCACCTTGGAGACCTTTTCCCAAGGATTGTCCGTCCATGCACACCAAGACTCGAGGTCCACGCGTGGAGTGGGCACGTACAGCGACATTCCACTGATTCCGGGAAGCGGTCGAGAGGCGGAACTGTAGGGGGGCATGGGGACTCCTTCATCGCGAGAACGCTCAACTGTATCCGAGCGGGCGCATCGACCCAGTCTCTGTTCTCAACACGCCCCTTCATCAGCACCCGGCTCGGGCCCTTGCCTTTCGATGTCCCCCCTTCATCCGCGGCCCACCGCCGTGCTCAAGGCGCCCGTTGTTCGCAGATGAACCCGAGCTGAACCTCGCACGGAAAGTCGTGCCACCCGTTGTTCCCCTCATAGTTGATCGTCGCGCAGCCCTCCGGCCCGCCATAGTTGTTCGGCTCGCCGGGGGCCCAGGGCGAGTAGGCGAGCTCCGAGCCATCGAGCCACACCCAGCGCCCCTCCTCCACACCATCGCTCAGAGAGATGAGCATCGGCTGCTCGGTAAGTGCCGCCACGATGCCCTCCAACCGGTCTGCCTCGGCCTGCGTTGGCAGGCTCACAAACACAGCCCCCAGCGCCTTGCAGGCCAGCACCGCGCCGTGCCAGGTCGCTTCATCGGGACACAGCACGTAGTCGTCGACCCCGATGCACCGGTCGAGACGCACCTCGGGAACACCCGGGGGCTCCTGCATGTACGGGTCCTGCACGGTGTAATCCACAAGAAGATCTTCTGCCGATCGACCATCTCGCCAAGGCGAGCCCTGCGGCTGTGCCGCGCGCGACTCGTGCAGTGCGACACCGAGCAGCGTCCAGGCAATCCCCAGCCCCACCAAGGCCCCGAGACTGCGCAAGCGGGTCGGCGATGCGTAGCGCCGCCCGTTGAAGAAGGCACCGATGGCCGTCCAGCGCACCAAGGCCAGATAGGACCACCAGCACAGCAAGAACACCGCCACGATGGCTACGATGGACAGCAGCGGAGCCGGCACAGGTAGGCCCACCAGAGGGGCTGCCACCGGTCCCACCAGCAGCATGTGCACCACATAGATCCAGTACGAACCATCGGACAGCGTGCGCCAGCGACGCGACTCCTCCCCCGCTGCCCTCAAGAACACGCCCGCAAGCCCCATCGATAGAGCCACCGCTCCCGTCGCACCCAGCGCAGCGATGACGGGACGGATCCAGGCCAGCGCGTCGGGAAACGGCTGCGAAGGGTCCCAGTCCTGCTCGAACAGTGGAACCATGCAGAGTCCCTTGGCCGTTGCCATCGCCAGTCCCAGCCCAAGCATCGTTGCGCCATGCTCCCGTAGGCCCGAGAGATCCGGTCGAGCCGAATACACCAGCCAGCCCATGAGGTAGCAGCCCCAGTAGTAGACCAACATCATGGGGTCGGGGAGCCAGGATCCATCGGTGTGCACCTCAAGCCAGTCGAAGCCCAGCCACCAAGCTGTGTTGACCCCGCCGACCACCAAGAGAGCCTGCCACGGACGCTCTACCCACCGCCGAGCCCAGCCCTGCGGTCGCCATCCGGTCGGCCAGAGACGCTCGAGCAGCGCAACCAGAGGGAGAGTGAGCGCAACGATCCACACGAGATAGTTGAGGAACCACAGGTGGAAGAGCTCCGGCACCCAGGTCGCCTCATTCAGAGTCTGAGCGACGGGTGCAAAGACGTCGGAAGCCCCCTGCATGTAGGCTTCGGCGAGCTTGAAGCTGGCCACCCGCATCGGCTCGAGCAGCATGGCCACCACGACCAGAGGCAGAAACAA
>CAJWOS010000714.1 GCA_913044235.1 uncultured Pseudomonadota bacterium | reverse complement strand
GAGCCGGCCCGACACCAGGGGACTGCTGGGAGCACCAAACGGCGTTTGAATGTTGTGCTCTTGAATGCCGACCAGGCCATCAATCTCATAGAGACCACTGCCGCCGATGATGCCGATACGCAAGGGCGTAGATCCGCGGTTGGTGTGGGATTCGACAGAAGCGGGCATGGTGGCTCCAGAAGCAGCGTGAGTGTACCGGTTTTTACAGGTCTTGTCACGTCAAGACATTGATGCAGAAAGAACTTGAGAGGAGAGTGGGGCGGGAATGCGCTTCGCCATCCGCTCGATGGCCTTGCCAAGCTGGCGACAGGCCGCAGCACCGTGTTGGCCGTGGGTGGTCCGCACGGAGCCGCGCATACCCCAGGAAACCATGTGATCTTGGAACCACTTCACCCAGGCTGGGGTGGGGCGTAGGAGGGTTCCTGGAATCTTTGCGCGTGATGGGCCAAGAACGCTCGTGAGGCGGGACGAGCATGTCATGGCGCATTCGACCTGTGTGGACACGAACAGGATGCAGTGGGCGGTTCCCGAGCCGGGGCGTGGCTCACCGGAAGTGAACACTCCTCGTTCACAGCCTGTTGCGCCGACGCACCCATCGGGTGAGGTGGCCCGTCGAATCTGGCGGCGAGGCTCGGACACGATGCCTCCGAATTCTTGCATGTGAACTCCGCCCACCCTCGTGCGCTGCGCACGTATCGTTTTCCTGTGGCCCTGTGGAGAGGTGACGGGGGAAAACGATGCATTCGTGGGGACCGCTGCAGACGCGGGCCGACTTCCCCAACAAGTCTGTATCGGCCGCTTCAGTGCCTCAATACCAAGGGGTCCAGTCTTCCGGAGGGGCAACGCGCCCCACGAAAAAGTAGTTGGGGTCGACCCGGCTGCCTGATGTACCGAAATATTCGTCGCTGTACCCGATGCCGTCGGTCGAGTTCTGCGTGGACCAGTAGGTGAATCCGTAGATTTCTCCGGCATCGTCTCGTTCCCATCCAATAAAGATGGCGTTGTGGCCTGAGCCGGAATGCCGCCAAAACTGGATGATGTCACCGGGTCGAACGTCGTCCCAGTCGCTGACCCGACTGCCGATGCCGTAGTTTTCCATCGCCTCTACGATTCCCGATCCGTAGAGGTCTCGCACAAACCAGTCCTTCCGGAGCTCGTCGAGGTCGTCCCATGTCACGCCATTCAGGCTACCGTCGAGGCCGTAGATGCCGTCGAGAATGTCGAAGGTGTCCATGAACACCTGCAGGGTGATGCCCACGCAGTAGGACCGGTTCAAGTGGTCGCCTTCGGCGTACAAGCTTCCCTGGTAGTAGATGTCGTGGGGATTGCCGAACCATCCGTAGCTGTCATCGGGCCACCAGTAGGCATAGCTACCGTCGGTCGGGTAGCTCGATAGCTGCGTGAGGATGATGTCGTTGACGTTGCTTTCCCCAGGCGCTGAGGATTCGGTCGGAGTGATGGTCAGGGCATCGCGAGCGACCTCGACGCCGTTGTCGTACCCGACCGCGTCGATCTCGCGCGGGTAGTCGGTTCCAGAGAAGGTGTAGCGAAGCACTTCTCCGGGCTCCAGGCTGCCGATTGACCAGTCGTCGGCGAATAGCTCCACGGTGTCCACGGACTGGTTGGCTTCGACCGTAAAGGCGACTGGATTGGTGACCATGGAATCGTCGCGGGGGCTGGTCACGAGCACCCAGGGCTCGGGTTCGGTTGTGGATGTGATGATCCGTACCGTGATTCCGTGGCTGGACACCAGCTCGCCTGCGGAGTCGAAGCCCTGGGCAGAGAGGGTGTAGCGGCCGGTCGGTAGCTCCACCACGAGGTCGGTGGTGCCTGGCCCGCTGATGATGCTCTCGGCTGCTGGGCTGCCGTTTGCCAGCAGCGAGACCCGCTCGATGGCAGAGCCGGTCTCGAGGGTGACGGTGAGGGGACTCGGAACGCCGACCCCGTTCATGGGGCTCGCGATGAGCACGGTCGTGTCGTACGTGAAGTCCTCGGAAGGCGGCGGCCGATTCGCAGTGCGACGCTTCGACGGTGTTTCTGTGCATCCGGCGATGGTGACCACGCTGGCGGCCATCAGGGAGACAAGTCGGGTCATGGAAGCTCCGCACCGCTCGAGGACTGCAAGAACGTATCGTGCTTCGGAACACCGGTACACAACACGCCGGCGATGGTTGCTATCGGTGACGTCCGGTTCATTCGGCCGGAGTGATAGTGTGGCGCGGCCCACTTGGAGTGTCCATGATCCTTGTTGTTGCCGAGAAGCCCTCCGTGGCTCGAGACATTGCACGGGTTGTGGGGGCGGGTACTCGTCACAAGGGCTTTCTCGAGGGTGACGGGGTGCGTGTGAGCTGGTGCCATGGGCACATGGCCGAGCTGGTGCAGCGCTGCGACGACGAAGAGGCGCTGCTCACCGCGACGCTGCAGGCGCAGATGCAGGCGCACCAACAGATGGCGATCCAGGTGAAGGCGCAGGCGCAGCGACTCGCCCAGGCGCGCGCCCAGGCCGGCGCTCCGTCGAGGATTCGGCAGAAGGTCTTCGACACCGTCGGCAGGACCAGGGCAAATTCTGGAGACGCCACATAGGCTGCCAAGCAGTCCCAGGCAGCCCTCGGGAGCCGGCGCCGCAGGCTGCCCCCGTCACTGTCGTCGGCGGCGTTCTGCGGCGCGGGCGCCTCGGGTCGCTGGGCGGCCATGGCTTTGAATGGAGTGCAAGCTGACCTTATGTTCGCTCCCATATCTACTGAGGAATTAGAACTAGTTAA
>CAJWOS010000713.1 GCA_913044235.1 uncultured Pseudomonadota bacterium | reverse complement strand
CAGGCGCAGACACATCGATGCCAAAATGAAACTTCCAGCGGCGTGTGAACGGGCTTCGCCGCCAACCAAACCCACTGGTCAGCACCCCATCCAGCGGCCAGGCTGAGGGAATGGCCCCGGCACGGGCACGAAAACTTTCCGCGGTCTCCACCACCTGGCCCAGCTCGATCTCAGCGAGTCGAATTTGCCGCAGGATGGCATCGGCCCGATCGTTTGCTGCCTCGAGGCGAGAGACCACCGGGAGGTCGACTTCCGCGGTAGCGGCGCCCTCGAGTGCGGGTTGGCCCGTGTCTGTGCCTGGGTAGCCCTCCGAGAACCATTCCGGCTCTATGATCCCCTCAGAGAGGGGTGACTCCACGGGCCCAAACCCCGGCAGGTCCTGTTGATCGATCGCGTTGAGCTGTTCCTCGTACAGCCTCAGGCGCCGAAGCTCACGGTCGACCGTATCGAGCTTGCTCTCCAGCTCCAGCAGCCGCGCCCTGAGCTCCAGATTTTCCGCTTCCAGAGGACCATAGGCCACCGCGCGGGGTAGCGCGCCGAAGCCAATGAATAACGAAAGCAGAACCGCCGCTGCAGCCACCGCCCCAAGCAGTGCCATCCGGTGCAGCCAGCGAATCGACAGCACGATCTGCCGCGATGGCGCCGCCCCACCCTCCGGAACCACCCACAGCGTGACCGTCTCTGGACGGTCCGAAGGCGTCACGGGACTTCGTCGACCCGAGCGATCACTACGGTGACGTTGTCGTCGCCACCGCGCTCGCAGGCGAGCTCGATGAGCTTCCGCGCAGCTTCCTGGGGCCCATGGTCAAGGACGGCTTCGCCGATTTCAGCAGTCTCAACAAGCCCGGAGAGCCCATCGGAACACAGCACAAAGTGGTCGTCGCGACGCACGGCGCGAACCAGCAGGTCGACTTCAACATCTTCCATGTACCCAAGCGAACGCGTGATGATGTTCTTCAGCTTGTGGGTCTTGGCTTCTTCCGGCGTGATGAGTCCTGCCTTGATCTTTTCGTCGACCAAGGAGTGGTCTTCGGTAAGCTGCTCGATCACGCCTTCACGGACCACATAGCCGCGAGAGTCACCCACATGTCCGAGATACGCGTTGCCGTTTTCGAGAAGCAGCGCGAGGCATGTGGTGCCCATACCCTTGTATTCAGGCTCCTCGGTGGCCTTCTCGAAGATGCGACGCCCTGCGAGTCGGACCGCATAGCGCAACTTCTCACGCGTGATTTCTACCGGTCCATCTTCGGCATCGAGCCCATGATCTTCCGGGCGGTACTCGAGGGAAGTGAGCACTTCTTCCACCGTATTGACGGCGATGGCACTGGCGAACTCGCCGCCTACGTGACCTCCCATTCCGTCACAACAGACGAAGAGATTCAGCTCATCGTTGATGAGGTAGTTGTCTTCGTTGTTGGTACGCTTCATGCCCACATCGGTCATGCCGCACGAGGTGATACGCATCCTGCCTCCAATGTTACCGGCGCCCTGCCTTGCGCAGAACACCCATCCGGAGGGATGAAGCGCTACACGAGACCGTTGGTCCACACAGCACGGCGCGTGGCGTTCGCGCGTGCCTAAACTCGCATAATGCGCGCGGAGCCGGGTCCGCAATTGTGGAAGTCGAGATGCCCCATCGCGAGAGCGCGCACTTCTTGGCGCTCCCAGTCGTCAAGCCGGCTCGAGGGACCCCGTGATGGCCCACCATTGTTCGTTGGTAAGGTCTGCGGGGCGGGCCCGGCCATCAACACCCGCCGCCATGAGTGCTGCGAGCGCCTGCTCCTTGCCGAAGCCGGAAGCGAGGCTCTTTCGAACCATCTTGCGAGGTGCAGAGAAGCCGGTGCGAACCACCTTCTCCATGGCCTCCCAACGCCCCGAGTACTCCGGCTGTACAGGATGAAGATCCAGCCGAATGACCGCAGACTTCACCTTCGGCGGAGGGTGGAAAGCACCCGGCGGCACACGAACCACCCGCGAGACCGTGGCTCGTGCCTGGCAATACACCGACAGCGAGCCCCGATGTCGCTGACCCGGCAGAGCGAGTATTCGCTTCGCTACTTCCTCTTGGAGCATCACCACCAGCCGCCGGAACCGGTCTGGATGGCGAAGCATCTCAATGACGAGTCCGGTACCGACGTTGTAGGGAAGGTTCGCAGCACAGACCCAGTCGGAGCCGGGCAGGAGCGTGCTCCAGTCGATCTCTGAAGCGTCTCCTTCGACGAGATGCAACGCATCCTCGCCCCCAAACCGTTCCCGAAGAAATGCCACCAGGTCACGGTCGATTTCCACCGCGGTGACCTGCGCCCCCGCCGCCAACAACCCACCCGTCAACACACCCAGCCCAGGCCCCACCTCAAGCACCGCCACTCCCGGCTGGTCGACAGCCGCCGCAACAATGCGGGCCACCACCGATGGCGATGCCAAGAAGTTCTGGCCGAACCGCTTGCGTGCACGGCCGCCGAAGGTGGCCAACAGACGGGATGGATGCACAAATCCAGACTCGGTCACGGCTCCCCCGGTACCCAGCCGGAGCGGGCGGTCACATTGAGGCCGTGCCGTTGACCGGCCATCAGCCGAAGGCGTCCGCAGTGCGCGATCATCGAACCGTTGTCGGTGCACCGGGCACGAGGAGGAATAAAAGCTTCGATTGCTGGCGTGGCGGAGAGGCGTCTTCGCAGCTCTGAATTGGCCGCCACCCCGCCGCCGATCGCAATGCCGCCATCGCTGCCGCCACCGCCGCCCCCGGGGGCACCACCTCCGTCAGCCGGCCAGGGGCTTTTGGCGC
>CAJWOS010000712.1 GCA_913044235.1 uncultured Pseudomonadota bacterium | reverse complement strand
CGCGTGGGGTTCCCGCTGGAAGCTGCTCTCGAAGGGCTCGAAGCTGGGCTTGCACCCAGCGACGGGTGGTGTCGTCTTGTGTGGTGGCATCGAGCGTGAGCCGGATCTGGTCTGCGAGCCACTCCGGGTCGACCAGCTCGTCGAGGGGACGCTCCAGGAGGTGCTCAATCACCAGATTGGTGAGGTTGTCGAGCGCGGAGCCTGCCAGGCGGGCACGGACACGCTCGGCTGTGAGGGGCAGACGGGGCGTGGAAGATTCGTCCATAGAAGACTCTCCGCAGGAAGCTCGCCTACCGGATCACGTCGGGCAGGATGGATGTGGGCGTGGCCACGCAGGTCAGCCACAGTTGGTGGATGGCGCGGGTAGACGCCACATGCAACAGGCGGCGGTGGTGCTCGGTATCGGGCCAGTGCTGTGCGGATGCCTCGATCAGCACCACGTAATCAAACTCGAGCCCCTTCACTTCAGTGACCTCGACAATGTCGATGCCAGGGGCAAAGGCGAACTTCTGATTCACCACGCGCCGAACGTCTCGCAGGTCGGCATGCCTGAGCCCATCCGCATACAGTGCGGAAAGGTTCGCGCTAGGTGTAAGCAGAGCCACGTTGGCGTTGGGTTCCTCTCGTTGGAGCTGGCGGAGCTCTTCCGCCAAGAACGCCACACAGGCTCCATGATCGCCGAATCGAAACAGCTCTACGGGAGGGCCTTCCCTGCGTGTGTGGGGCATCGGCTCGTCGGTTTCGCCCAGCACATCAATCGCAAATCGGGTGATCGCGTGGGTGGAACGGTAGCTGATTTCCAGGGTGGAGAGCGCGGTGCTCTCCACTCCAATGCGCTGGAGGAAGTCCTGCCACGATGAAAAGCCCGCATCCTTGGAGATGTGTTGCCGAGTGTCTCCGGCTAGGGTGACGGACTTGTGCTTGTCGGTGGTCTCGAGCAATACCTGGACCTCAACGGGGCTGAAGTCCTGCACTTCGTCCAGCACGATGTGCTGGTAGGCGAGATTTCTCCCGCGCGGCCCCAGTCGGCCACACCGAAGCTGCCAAGCGCGGAGCAGCAGCGCATCGTCCTCGGGGTCGAGCCGAACGTCGACCGTGCGGTCACCATCCATCCATGCCGCGACATCCGAGGTGAGCTGGGTGTTCCACTCGATCGCACGCTCGAGGTTGCGCGACCCAAACTGGGAACCCAGCGCGCGGGAGAGAGCACGGCGGTCGGTGATGACGTGAGACCAGTCGTCGACCACCTGTGCGGCGGTCTTTGGCCCTTTTGTGCGCCGAATGTGCCGCTCGAGGAGGTCGGCTGTGGCGGTGTGGAGCTTGAGTCGACTCACGGCTGCGGGGGTGTCGTCGGCGATTACCTTGGGCAGCTCTGGCATCTGTTCGGTCACGCGCTTGCGCGCCCACGCCGTCCAAGTGGACACCGTGACCCCCTCCACGCCGAGCGCGGGCAAGACGTGGGCCACGTAGTCGCGCATGGCGCGGCCCCACACAATCACCAAAACCCGGCTCGGCTTGAAGCGCCGGTTTTCGTAGGCGAGGTAGGCGATTCGGTGAAGTGCCACGGTGGTCTTTCCGGAGCCGGCAGACCCTCGAAGCACCACAACACCACTGTTCTTAGCCGTGATCAGGGAGAATTGTTCGGGATCGATCAGTGCCGCGATGTCGGGCAGGTGCTTGTCGGAGCGGTGGACCTGCCCCGCCCCGAGGCGAGCACCGGGTCCTCCGGCGCGCAAGGCAGCGCCTTCACCGCCCGCAAGGCGCATCATGTCGCGAGAGACACGTCGCCAGTCGTCTTGCTCCCGGACCCAGTCCTGTTCTGGTGTTCCGATGCGAAGAATGTCGCCCCGCGAGATGTGGAGCGTGCGCCGGGCTGTGACGAGGCCTTCGCGGACCCGGCCGGCCATTTCTTCGGCATACTCGTCGCCCTCGTCGTACTGATAAAACAGGCGCGAGATGGGGGCGTTGCGCCAGTCCACGATGCGGAGTCCATGGTTGAGCCGCGTTGCGCGTCCGAGAAAGACGTGTCTGCGCTTCCCATCTTCCTCGACTTCGAGATGGGCGAAGTACGGGTTTTCGATGTCGATCGAAGCCGTAGATCGTGCTGCCCGATGCTGATCGAGCAGGGCCATCAGCTGGTTGAGCTGCTCCTGGATGGAGCCTCGGTCTTCCGTCTTTGCTTCTCGGTAGTCGTCGCGGAGCTGAATCAGCTCTCGCACGAGCTCTTCTTCAGACCGTCCCACGCCCTCGGGATTTTCCTCGAGGATGCTCCTTGTGCGTTGAAGGTGGCGTATTTCTTCCTGGACCACGGTGGGTGCGGTGGAAGACATCTCCGAGCGGGGGCTGGAGCTGGACACGATCGCTCTCCCTACAGATGAACCCCAAGGCGCTAACGAGCAGTCGATGCCCCTTCAAGGGCCGGTTCCGCAGAAGGGGGCTGCGATGCGCTCAATTCCGGTTCGGTCCGACCCCATCGAAGGTCGGAAAGCTCTCGGTAGAGGTATCGTGAGGCGGAGACAAAACCGGTGACGCCAGCCAGAGGTGTCAGTACCATCGCGATGGGCCAAAGATCCAAGAGGCTGGCGACGAGCGACAAACCCACCATCCATGTGGTGAGCTTGCCGAGCACTGTGGAGGCTCGGGCCCGGGGGAGTCCTCGGTAGTAAGCTGGCACCAAGAGCGGCACTGCTATTCCCTGGAGAATCTCCCGTGAGAACCACGCGAGCATCCACCAACCAGGCACGTCGTGGAAGTTTACGAGGGTCCAAGCCACGTTGACGTACAGCACTTTGTCGATCCA
>CAJWOS010000711.1 GCA_913044235.1 uncultured Pseudomonadota bacterium | reverse complement strand
CGCCCGCTGGCTGGCCTGCGCCCATCCCCAGTCGAAGATGTATTCGCCGTAGCTGTGGTCTTTCACATACGCTGGCGCGGCGGCCACGATGCGGTCTCCGTGCTCCGAATCTACCGCTCGAACCAGCACATGTGCCGGAATCCAGCCAGTGTCGCGGCTTGCGCTGCCAGAGTCTTCCACCGCCGAGAGAAAGGCATGGGTGCAGAAGGGGTCGTCTGCCGGAACCAAGGCATCCCAGGTCTCAGGGTCGACCGCACTGATTTCGGACACCACTTCAATCGAAAGCGTTTGTTCGGCTTCACTCATGCAAACCCCTACCCCGCAGGGTCCTCTGAGAGAAGTCCGCGGTACGATCCCGAGCGCTCGAACAGCGATAGCGCAGCCCCATTCCGGCGCGTGCAGGTCACCGACCTCCACCCCCATTCCCACCTTGCGAAGACCGAGGCAGCATGGCCCGCAATTCCCTGACGGGCGGACGCCAGCGCCTGTCCACGCTGCGCACACGCAACGAGTGGAATGCCTACGAAATCGCTGTTGTGGTCGAATTGGACCCGCATATCGGCGCCACCAAGGGCATCCTCGAGTATCGCTCTCCGCCCTCGCTCTGTCCGACCAACTGTCATGGCTGCGCAAGCCCTTTTGGAAGGCCCCAGAGCCGATGCCGAGCCGCCTTGTGGCGTGCGACCTCCACGCCGGCCGCAAGGTCCACTCATGGGATGTGGAGTCAGCGGGCATCGCCAGCATCGTTCGCTTGCTTTCTCGCAGCTGATCAGGCTGTGAGGCCAAGGCTCCAGTGCGGACCAAGCGCCGCATGGGCACGCAGGCGGGCGGACTCGATGTCGGGCGAGCCACGGATCCCGATTCGGTCGGTGTGTGCGCGGGACGCCCAGTCCCAGGCAGATGAAACCATTTCGCACAGTCCACGCCGAGCAACGAAGCCATGCTCCGAACGAAACCGCCCCACATCTGCGACAGCGACCGGAATGTCGCCCGGACGACGGGTTCCCTCGCGTTGCGGAACAGGCCGACCCGCGGCTGCACCACACTCGGCCACAATCTCGCGCACGCTGTGCGAACGACCCGTTCCAACGTTGTAGACGTGGTGCCCCGGCCGCTTGAGCGCCGACATCGCGATCCGGTGCGCCCGAGTGAGATCGGCAACGTGAATGAAGTCGCGACGGCAAGTCCCATCGGCAGTGTCGTAGTCGGAGCCATAAATGGTGAGCGGCCGACTGGGATCGAGCAGGGCGCGGAGTGCACGCGCGACCAGGCTGTCTGCGTTTCGCATTGGCTCACCGATGAACCCAGAAGGGTGCGCACCCGCTGGATTGAAGTATCGCAGCGATACCGCCGACCAGTCGTGATGCTCGGCCATCTGCTGCAGCATCTGCTCCCCAATGAGCTTCGTGACCCCGTAGGGGCTGTCGGGTTTCAGCGGAGCATCTTCCTGCAGCGGCATCACCGCACGCGTGCCATAGACCGCAGCCGACGAGCTGTTGATGATGCGACGGGTTCCGCGACGCTCCATCTGCTCCAGGAGCACAGACATGCCGCCAACGTTGTTCGAGAAGTACCGGCCCGGATGCCGCCCCGAAGCAGCCACATTCTTGTGGGCAGCAAGGTGACAAACCACCTCGACCCCATCGAGCGCTTCATACACCGCTGCAGGGTCACACACACTGCCCCGCACAAGTCGACACGCACGACCAGCCACCAACTCGGCCCGCGCAAGGGCGTCGAACTGTCCAGTACTCAAGTCGTCGAGCACCACGACGTCAAACCCCTCCGAGAGGAGCTCGATCACCAAGTGAGAGCCGATGTAGCCGCATCCGCCAGTCACGAGCACATTCATGGAGACCTCGTAAGCAAGGGCATTCCGACCGCACTGTACCAGGGAGTTCACGCAGACCGGACAGAAATAAATGACACCTCGGTAACGCCTCCCAAAACCGGATCATCATGGGAGGGCTCAGAACGATAGCCAGTTCCTTTTTCCACAAGGATGTTCGATCTGTCTCAACGTAGGACCCGGCTTTGAACCCGCCCGTTCCAGGCGACTGGCCACCTTGCTTCAGTCCCTACAACCGCAGGTGGTCCACATCCATCTGCATGTGTTGAGGTACCTGCTTCCCGTTCGTGGGGTGGTCCGAATCCTCGCCATCGTGCACACTCTGAACAATCTGGCAGAAAACGAGGCGGAGCCGGCAGACCGGGCCCTCCAGTGGACTGCCTTTCGATGGCGCGTGGCCCCGGTCGCCATCGGTCAGGCCGTGGCAGAGAGCATTCGCACGGTCTACCGAATCCCGCCCCAAGCGGTGATCCCCAATGGCATCGACGTCGCTCGCTTCGCCCCCCAACCCGACCGACTGCACGCAGCTTTTCGGGCGCTCGATATTCCTCTCGATGCAACCATCTTCACCACGGTGGGACGACCCAACGAGCAGAAAAATCACGCTCTGCTGCTCGCGTCCCGCGCCGATCTTCCCGCGTCGGCGCACCTGCTCGTGGTGGGCGATGGCTCGCTGCGGACCTCGCTCAAGGCCATGGCTGATGACTCGCGGGTGGACGTTCTCGGCGTACGGCCCGACGTGCCCGCACTGCTTGCCGCTGCGCACGTGTTTGTGCGGGCGAGCGACTGGGAAGGCAATCCCCTGGTGGTGGTTCTCGGGTGCACGGACCCGGACTACATTGAGTTCTCAGCGGATGCCAACACAGATGATGGCAGTTGTTTGACGATTGTGGTGTTGGGGTGCACTGATTCCGATTACACAGAATATGACAGTGCAGCCAATGTGGACGATGGCAGCTGCGCAACGGAGGTTGTGTT
>CAJWOS010000710.1 GCA_913044235.1 uncultured Pseudomonadota bacterium | reverse complement strand
TGCCGCGGTCCGAGCGAGCATCGTATGCCGCGCTGCTCTCCGAGCGGGACCGCTTCGGCCAGTGGATGTGGCATCTGCAACGCACTGCCCGCCTCGCACCCGATGGGTGGCTTCTCATCGCAAGCGCGATGTTCCTCGCCATCCGCTCGCGCCGCTGGGTGGATGGGCGCCGCTGGTGGGTTGCCACGCTTCCCCTGGTGGCTGCACTCCCTGCACTCCTGATCTGGTCGCAGCGCCGACATGTTTTGCTGGTGGTGCCCGTGGCGATTGTCGTGGTAGCCACCCGCGCGGCCCGAAACCATCGACTCGGGCTCCTCTTTGCAGTCGTACTTCTGCTCCACGGCGCCATCAACTGGCCCGGTTCCGTGCGCGCCTGGCAGTCTGAGCGCCCTCGCGCCGAACACTACGCCGAGCTTGGGCAGTGGCTCCATGCACACGCCACGAAAGGAGATCTACTGGGAGGCGTTCACCAAGATGTAGGCTTGTATGCCCCCGCACTGCCACGCCATGACCCAGATGGAAGCAACGCCGACTGGCGGACGTTCTTCATCTCGGAGCGACCGCCACCCGACCATCCCGCCGGTGCATGGAGCGCCGTACACCGCGGGCCGCAGCTGGCGATCTGGCAGTTGGAGCCATCCCGAGTGCCCCGCCCCTGCGCCGGAGTCCCGCCACCGTCCGATGCACCACATCTCGCCATCGCCCAATCTCAGGTCACTCTGACGGAATGTGTGGGGCTCGCTGCCCCCGTCGGAGACCCCAGCGGAGACTGATCCAAAGCCCACATCTTTCGCATCGACAGACGCGCAACTGCTCCCGATTCCCCGATCCCATTTCTGCTCGAGTTCCCCGGACCGAGGAGCACCGAACCGGAGCGCGGCGGACCGTACACCGACGGTGACGGAAGGACCCGCCTCAAGGGCGTTCGAACCTGCGAGCCACCCCCGGTTTGCCTCTCGTCCATCCGGCCCCCCACCCCGCGCGCTGCAGCATTGATGGTTCGGGGGTGGAAAGCGCATACACATCGCAATACCCTCGCACCGCTCTCCACCCTGGACCGTCCATGCCCCGCCGATTTGTTGCCATCGAAGGATTGATCGGCGTGGGGAAGACCTCCTTGTGTCGCCTGCTCGCCAAGGAGTGGGGCGCGCGCTTGATCCTGGAGCCGTGGGAGCACAATCCATTCCTCGCTTCGTTCTACGAAAACCGGGACCGGTACGCTTTTGCCGCGCAGATGTTCTACATGGCCAGCCGGTCGGCGCAGCAGCTGTCCCTTCGACAAGCCGACCTCTTCGATGAGCTTGTGGTCGCCGACTACATCTTCCAGAAAGACCGCCTCTTCGCCGAGGAAACCCTCGAGGGAGACGAGCTCGACCTGTACGACCGATTTGCTCGGATGCTGGGCACCTCGGCACCGAGTCCCGACTTCGTATTGTTTCTCGATGCCCCGACCGAGGTGATCCTCGGCCGCATCAACAAGCGTGGCATTTCCTCGGAGCAGGTCATCCAAGCGGCCTACCTCGACAGTCTTCGGGAGCGCTACTACGCGCTCTGGGACCGCTACACCGATGCACCCATCTACGTGCTCGACACATCCACGATCGACTACACGAACCCGTCGGATGCCACCGGCCAGAAGACCATCCTCGCACTCCTCCAGGGTTGGCTGGATGGACGCCCCGTGCCCGGCGCTCCCCAGCCTTACCAAGCCCCATCGGGTGCATCCCAGCTCGGCCTGTTCAAGTAAGCACGGGTCACAAACAGGCCTTTGGAAGACAGGAGCGCGCCCTCAAGCGAGCGTGATCCAGCCCCGCTCAATCATCCACGGAACCCGCCCGTGCACGCCGTCATTGTACACCTGCTGGATGTGCTTGGTGAACTTGCCTGGGGGACCAATCTCACGTCGGTCGACTTCTCGGATGGGTGTGACCTCCGCCGCGGTCCCCACCATAAACATCTCATCGGCGATGTAGAGTGCGTCCCGGCCGAACTGCTGCTCACGAATATCGAAGCCGTCGTGGCGCAGAATCTCGATCACCGTGTCGCGGGTGATCCCACCGAGGATGTTGATCACCGGCGGCGTGGTGACGACGTTTCGACGCACCAAAAAGATGTTTTCACCCGTGCCTTCGGCCACGAGGCCGTTGGTATCCAGCATGATGGCCTCGTCGAAGCCGTTGTCGTTGGCCTCGTAGCGCGCAAGGATGGAGTTCACGTAGTGTCCCACGACCTTGGCCCGCTGCAAGTTCGCGTTCACGTGGTGCCGCGAAAACGACGAACAGGCCACGCGTACGCCCTTCTCGAGCCCTTCACTGCCCAGGTAGGCCCCCCACTCCCAGGTCGCGATGCAGACATGCACCTGGTTGTTGCGGGTCCCAAGTCCCATCGCACCGCTGCCCAGGAAGACCAGAGGCCGGATGTATGCACTCTTGAAGCCGTTGACCCGCAGCGTCTCCAGACAGGCTTCACGGAGGTCTTCCACGGTGTAGCGCAGCGGGATGTGACACATCCGCGCAGAGTCGACGAGACGCTCCAAGTGCTCGTCGAGACGAAAGATACCCGGACTCCCGTCGGGCTGCTGATAGGCGCGAATGCCCTCAAAAACACCCAGTCCATAGTGGAGTGTGTGACTGAGTACGTGGACAGTGGCGTCGGCAAAGGGAATGAACTCGCCGTCCATCCAGATGAGGCGACTCTCGATGCCCATGGTGACTCCAGGTAAAGGTGTAGATGGCCGAGCAGCTCGGCCGATTTCGATGGGGCAGCGCCCCGTAAAAGACTCACTCGGTGATGGGCTCGCCGCTGGCGTCGACCATCACAATGTTCAACCCAA
>CAJWOS010000709.1 GCA_913044235.1 uncultured Pseudomonadota bacterium | reverse complement strand
ATCCCCCCGAGTCCACCCCCTTTGCGGGTCATCATTGTCGTCGTCCAACCCACCGGTTTCTCCTGCATCGGTCCTCGCCGTCTCGGTGGTCGCGGTCAGTGCCGCAGCGCTGTTCGTTCGCCTCGCTGGAGAAGTGCATCCCGTGGTGGCCGGTCTCTGGCGCACGGGTGCAGTCGGGCTGATGCTTTCCCCCACACTCCTCCGCGATCGGGGCGGCCTCGACGCTCGGCGCCTTGCCTGGATTGTCTTCGCCGGCCTCTTGCTGGCGCTCCACTTCTGGACCTGGTTCGAGAGCCTGCATCGCACCACGGTGCTGCGGTCCACTTTGCTGGTCTGCCTCACCCCGCTGTGGACCGGTGGGGGCGAGTGGATGCTCGGGGGAAGCCGGCCTTCGCGGCGGTTCTGGATGGGCATCTGTACGGCTGTCCTCGGGGTGGGCTGGATGGCCAGCGGAGCCGATGAGAGCGGTGATGCGGCACGGTGGTCGGGCGACCTCCTGGCGGTCTTGGGGGGCTTGTTCGCAGCCGGGTACCTGTTGGTGGGCCGCTCCGTTCGCCAGTCTGTGTCGATTGGTCCCTACGGCGCATTGGTCTGTCTCGCCTGCGCGGCGTGGCTTCTCCCGGTCGCGGGCCTGCTCGATGCGCCGCTGGTTGGGTTTTCTCCCGTCGCCTGGTGGGCGTTGGTGGGATTGTCGCTGGGCCCGCAGTTGCTGGGTCACATCGGCTTCAACTACTCGGTTCGCTATCTGCCTGCATACGTGGTCACCGCAGCAGTGCTGCTGGAGCCTGTCGGTGCATCGATCCTCGGTGCACTCGTGCTCGAGGAGCTGCCCACCTGGCCGGAAGTTGTGGGCGCAGTGGTGGTGCTGGCAGGTGTGGCCGTGGCAACCTGGCCTTCGGGGGCGAAGGAGCCCTGATCAGACGGGGGGCGTCCACCAGATGTTCCAGGTGTCCGGATCGGTGCGGTGGCCGCGAATGAGGGTGACCTGAGCGAGAACGGCGAAATCAGCCACTCGGCGGATCAGCTGCTCGAACACAACTTCACCGCTTTCGAGGACGCCCACGGCCGTGGTCTCCACCACGATCCGGTCTCCAGCAACGGCCGCGGTGCGAAACCGGACCCGCTCCGCCACCGGGTAGATCTGTTGGGGGTCGAGACCCGCTTCCGCAGCATGTCGGGCCACGGCTTCGTCTGCGAAGTCTACGTACATGGGATGGTTGACGTGTCCGTTCGGGTCCATCCAGGTTTGCCACACATCGAGCTCGAACTGGTCGGACCGTCCGCGCTCAGTCGTGATGGCGGGCTGGGGACACTGCGCTTCAGGCGCCGGTGTAGACACCGGGGCAAACGCAGCGAGGAGCTCGGGACTCGCGCGTCCGATCTGAAACTCGCCTCGGGTGCCGCGCTTCACATGGACCCATCGCTGGGTGACCCGCGCCAGGGGCCCCGCACCAGTGGAGAGTCGTATTTCCCGGTGGGTGAGCATCCCTCGCCGGAAGTCGCGGGTCCAGGTTCGTGCGCTTGCACGCTCTTCGTACGACATCTCCCGGAAGTGCTCCACCACCATTTCACTCACCACGAAGCCCGAACCGTGTGCGGCGAGTCGTGCGGGCGGCCATCCCGTGCGGATGCTGGCCTGCACTGCGACCTCCTGACACATCCGCCAGACCTCAGCGGGGCGGGCCACGCCGCGTGGACTTACCGATCGACGGGTCAAGACCACCTGGAAGGCTGCCACACCGGGGATCTGATCGAGGATGCAGTCGACGCCGAAGTCGATGGCGCCAGGAGCAATGGGGCGCTGGGCAGACGGGGCCATGGGGTTCCGGATGGGGGAGGCCGGGGCGAGAGGGGTCGCCCGTGGTCGGGCTCTATCCAGCCTGCATCCTCGAAGCGAAAGATGCAGGCTGACCTCAAGTGAGTCGCAGCAGCTCCTCGAGGCTGGTGACGCCATCCTTGACCACTGCCATGCCTTGTCGTCGGAGGGTCGGAATGCCCTTCATGCCCAGCCAGACCTTGTATTCCTGCGCCGAGGCATTGGACTTGATGATCCGCCGGAGGTCGTCGTCGACCGGGACGACTTCAAAGACCCCCCGACGACCTTGGTACCCGGTATCGAGACAGGTGGCGCACCCCATCCCGGTGCGGAACTCGATGCCTTTATGGGGCTTGAACCCGAGCGATGGCAGCAGCTGGAGCAAGCGGGCAGGGGTCTCACGGACTTTGCAGTCGGTGCAGATCGTGCGCACCAGTCGCTGCGCCACCACGCCCAACAAGGAAGCAGCAACAACGTAGGGCGGCAGTCCGAGGTCGACGAGGCGGGTGATGGTATCGGGCACCGAGTTGGTGTGCATCGTTGAGAGCACGAGGTGGCCGGTGAGACTTGCTTGTACGGCGATCTTGGCGGTCTCGGCGTCGCGCATCTCGCCGACCATGATCACATCGGGATCTTGACGGAGGATTGCGCGCAGACCGTTCGCGAAGTCGAACCCTCGCTTGCGGTTCAGCTGGCCCTGCACCACGTCACGCAGCTCCACTTCGATTGGATCTTCGAGGGTGACCACGTTGCGGCGTCGGGTGTTGAGGTTCCGCAGCAAGGCATAGAGTGTCGAGGTCTTGCCGGAGCCTGTGGGGCCCGTGACGAGCAAGAGCCCGCCGTGTTGCATGGTGAAGTTTTTGAGGTTGATTTCCTGCTGTGGGGAGACGCCGAGCTTGGGGATGCTGGGCAGTCCGCGGTTGGTGAGCAGCCGCATCACGATCTTTTCTCCGTGGAAGCTCGGAAAGGTCGAGCAGCGCAGTGAAATGCGTGGAGATTCTTCGGGGATGTGGGTGAATACGCCGTCTTG
>CAJWOS010000708.1 GCA_913044235.1 uncultured Pseudomonadota bacterium | reverse complement strand
GCGATCACTATCACCGGTGAGTCCTTCTCAAGCAGCGCGATCGGGCCATGCTTCATCTCCCCGGATGGGTAGGCGATGCACGGAATGTAGGCGACTTCCATTAGCTTCAGGGCGCCTTCTGCGGCCACCGCGCAGCTCACTCCACGCCCGAGGAAGAGCACCATCTTCGCGCGAACCACTGAGCGGACCATTTCGTCGATGGGCCCCGGATCTCTCAAATAGGCCGCGACCTGGTCCGGCACCGCCCGAAGGGCCTCGCAGAGCTCACGGCCGCGGTGGGAAGACAGCGACCGTGTGCGGCCAATCTGCAGGGCGAACAGCGACAGCGCTACCACCATGTTCGAGAACGCCTTGGTCGATGCCACAGCCATCTCGGGCCCCGAGTGGATGTAGACCCCCCGGCCACACTCCCTCGCAATCGAGGAGCCGACCACATTCACGGCCCCCATCACAGTGGCTCCCTTGAGCTGGATTTCGCGCACGGCTCCCAGAGTATCGGCAGTCTCTCCCGACTGGCTCACTGCAAAGAAGGTGGCCCGCGGGTCGATGACCGGATTCCGGTACCGAAACTCACTGGCGATGTGCGCTTGCGCAGGCATGCGCGCAAGCTTTTCAATGGCTGTCGCGCCCACAATGCATGCGTGGTAGCTCGTGCCACAGCCCACGAGGCCCACATAGGGCACGTCGACGAGCTCTCGCGGAGACATCTCCAGTCCGCCGAGCTTGGCGGTGCCGTTTTCATCGACGAGACGCCCTGAGAGGCACTGGCGCAAGGCATCGGGCTGTTCGTGGATTTCCTTCAACATGAAATGCGGGAAGTCTCCAAGCTCCGCATCGCCCCACTCTTCTTCCAGCGTCTCGATGTCTGCGTGGCTTTCGTCGCCGTCGAGCCGCCAGGTCTGTACCCCCGACGCATCGAGAATCGCGAGCTCGCCATCCTGTAGGTAGACCACACGCCGAGTGTACGGGATGAGGGCGTGCTGGTCGCTGGCAAGGAAGGTCTCCCCTTCGCCAATCCCCACCACAAGTGGCGAGCCATTCCGCGCAGCCACCACGATGCCAGGGTGGTCGCGAAACACCACAGCGATCCCCCATGTGCCGCGCACTCGACTCAGCGCTGCGCGCACCGCGGTAATCGGATCACCGGCGGCGTCGGGGCTGATGCTATCGCCCAGCGAGCCCATGCCGTCGTAGAAGTGGGCGATCAAGTGAGCGAGGATTTCCGTATCGGTCTCGCTGCGGAAGCGGACACCATCGGCTTCGAGCTTTGCCTTCAACGCACTCATGTTCTCGATGATGCCGTTGTGAACGACGGCAATTCGTCCAAGTTCATCCACGTGCGGATGTGCGTTTTCTTCGGTCACTCCGCCGTGCGTGGCCCATCGTGTGTGCGCGATCCCGGTCGTGCCCTGCAGGCCATCCGGCACCTTCGCTTCCAGCTTTCGGACGCGCCCCACCGACTTGATGATGTTGATCGCGCGCCCACGCTGGACCGCAACACCTGCGGAGTCATACCCGCGGTACTCCAGGCGCCGAAGACCATCCATCAAGATGGGAGCGACCCGCCGGTGCCCCGTGTAGCCGATGATTCCACACATTTCGTCGCTCCATGACCGTGTCCGACGTGCCCGTCAGCGGAGTCCGGTCCATCGCGGAGCCGGTCCTTCGCTCGGTATCGCGCCGGCGGCTGCCGCGGAGTATCCGGAAACGGTGTGCAATTCGAGCAACGGTGGTGTTGGACAGCACCGGGTCACGACTTCTTCGCGTACCTTGCCTGCAGTGCGCGCGCAGCCTCCTCGGGCACATACCGCTGGATATCGCCGCCATGGCTGGCGATCTCACGCACAAGCGAGCTGGACACAAACAACATTTGCGGCTCGGTAAGAAGGAACACGGTCTGGATATCTGGTGCCATGTCCATGTTTGCGAGACCGATCTTGAACTCGAACTCAAAGTCGGTCACGGCACGGAGCCCCCGCAGGATGACATTCGCCCCCACCGTCCTGCAGTAGTCCACAAGAAGTCCATCAAAGCAGTCCACCTCGATGTTGTCGATGCCTGAAAGGGCGCTCCTGATGATGCGAATTCGCTCGGCAAGATCGAAGGTGTAGCGCTTGGACGGGTTCTGACCCACTGCGATCACAATCCGATCGAACATCGTGGCTCCACGCCGCACGATGTCGACATGGCCGCGCGTGATCGGGTCGAACGAACCGGCATAGACCGCCGTTTGGCCCATGTGTGCTCCAAGGTTTGCGGGAGGCATATCGAAGCCTACCGCATTCGGTTCAACCGAAGATCACCGAACGGGTCGGGGGCCTGCGGCACCGAGGTGGCGATTCATGACCCCACGCAGTCGCACATCTTTGCGCAATCGAGCGAAGGCAGGGTCGAGGGCGATGTCACGCCGAAGCTCCAGCCTCCACTGGGCATTCAGCGTCTTCCGGACCCGCATCAGGTCGTCGAGGTGATCGAGCACCTCCTGATCGCGTCCGGCCAACGCGGCTACCTTCGCACGGGTGAGCTTCGTGAGCGCATGCTCCGGATACTCGAGACGAAGCTCATCGAGGTGCGCAGCGGCTTCGTCCAGTCGCTCAAGCCGGGTCAGCGCCACCACCAGTCCTGCAAGCGCGGCCACATCGTGCGGGCTGTGTTGGAGAATCTCCGCATACTGCCGGATTTCTGCTGTGTGGTGCCCCCGTCGCATCTCGGACTGGGCCAGCCGAAGTCGAGCCGAAGGGTCTTCTGGGTGATGCTTGAGGATAAGGGTGTACTGTGCTGCCGCATTTGCGTAGCGGTCCGCATCATAGGCAACGCGTCCCAGGACTGCCCTTGCCTCGGCATTTTTCGGGT
>CAJWOS010000707.1 GCA_913044235.1 uncultured Pseudomonadota bacterium | reverse complement strand
CTGCTTTCCGCGTCGAGGATGCGGTTTGGGTGAAGGCCCACCACCAAACCATGCGGCTGGGTGAGCTTCGCATGGACCTGCGGGAGGGCCGAATCGACCGCGCTCTCGACCGCAAGATCGAGCTGCATGACACGCTCCCCGCCGACCCCAACCTCGAGCGCTGGGCACGGACCGCGGAGCAAGAGGTGAAGCGGGTGAGAAAGGCCCACTACGGATTCTGAATCTAGCCCGCCCCCTGCTGCTCAGCGGTCATTTGGGCGTCTCGGGAGTGCGAGCAGGCCTGCTGTCGTCAGGCCGACGGGCCGTCGTCGCCGATGGCTTCGACAGGGCAGTTCTCCTGCGCCTCGTAGCACTGGGCGAGCTCTTCCTCGCCGTCGGGCTGCTTGAAGCAGATGTCGTGATCTTCGTCGTCGCTCATCCGAAAGTTGTTTGGGGCGGCGTCACTGCACACAGAGCAAAGAATGCACTCCATATCCACGTAGAACGATACCCGGTTCCCGTTGATCTTTCTCTCGCCCATAATGTTGTCGGACCAGATATCGGACTTGTCGGCCACTCGGCCCTCCAGAATCATGCAGCGATATTCCTCAACGCGCCCTCTATTCTAGCCTCACGCCATAGTGGCCGCAAGGCAGACCCGTCGGAGTCTGGATCCGATAGACCACCGGACACCAGGGTCCTCGATCTGGAGCACCTCGATGGCGATTCTCAAAGTGGCTCGTATGGGGCATCCCGTCCTTCGTCGCGCAGCCAAACCCGTCGACCCGGCCCAAATCGGTTCGCCCGCGGTCCAAGGCCTCATCCGAAACATGCTCGATACCGTGGAGGAATACGAGGGTGCCGGTCTGGCTGCGCCCCAGGTCCACGCCTCGGTCCGCATCGTGGTGCTGACCCTTGACCCCGATGCCGGCATGGAAGTCTGGATCAATCCGGTGATCACACCCACTACGCTGGACCAGCTGGAGTCCTACGAAGGCTGCTTGTCGGTGCCAGGCCTTCGGGGCTGCGTGCGACGCGCCGCTGAGGTCCATGTGGAAGCCCTCGACGCGACAGGTGCGCCGATTTCTCTCGACCTTGAAGGCTTTCCCGCCATTGTCGCACAACATGAGTGCGACCATCTGGACGGCGTGCTTTACGTGGACAGAGTGGAGCGACGCACTCTCACTTTCACAGAAGAACACAATCGCTGGGGCGCTCTCCTTTGGGACGCCTCCGAGCCGACCGAGGATGCCCATGATCCATCCCTCGACCCTTCTGATACTTCCCACCAAGCGGAGGCCTGAATGAGCTGGCTGGCCCGACTCTTCGGCACAGACCCTGAATCTCAAGTGGAAAAGGCTCGCAAGCTCCTCAGCAAGGGGGAGTACAACGAGGCTCGTTGGACCCTCGACGGCGTGCGTCACCCTGATGTGGGCCCCCTCTTGGCGCAGGCCAAGGCCGGGCTGGTTTTGCTCAACCTCGACGAGGCCCGTGCGCGCTACTCGGCAGGCGACTCCGTCGGCGCCAAGGAGCATTTGGAGATTGCGCGAGAGTTTGGTGCAACGCACGAGAAGCTCAAGGAAGTGCGTCGCTTCGGCCGAGAGGTCCGGGAGACCATGCAGGCACGCGAAGCCGCGAAAAAGACCAAACCCATCACTCCTGAGGGTGATGACCCGCTCTGGGGTCTCCCCCCCGACGATCCAAGACTGCGCTACGCCATGCGACTGGAAAACTGGCCAGACGCGCTCCGACTCCGGTTGTCGCAGCTCGGCCCCCGCTTCGCACAGGCCGTGATGGCCATCGAGGACGGGAACTCCGCCGACGCATTCGCCGTGCTGTCCGAATTCGTGGAACGGGAGCCGGCCGCCCGGTACGAGCGGGCGCGAGCCGCCGTCCAGATCGGTCGCTTCCCCGAAGCCGCCGACGATCTCGCAGGCTTTGCAGAGGCCCTTGGCCATCAGCGCATCGGCGGACAGCACTCCGCGGTCATGCACACCCAGGTGCTCGCGCGGATGAGTCGTGGTGATGAAGCGTTGGGTGTACTCGACCGTGCCATTCGGACCGAGTCTGCCATCGATCTGCTCGGCGCTCGAACCAGCCTCCTCGAGGCTCTCGGGCGCTTCGAAGAGGCCCGTGATGCTGCCGAAGCCCTGCTTCCCAAAGCACCGAAGGACCAGGGCCTGTACCGAATGCTCGCCAGAATCCGTGAAGCACTCGGAGACCGTGAGGGCGCAATCTTCGCCCTCGAAGGAAGCCTCGCGACGACCTGTTCCAATCCCGGCAAGTGCGGGAATCAACCATTCGACGTTGCTGCCGGTCGTATGCTCGCGCGTCTGTATCTCGAAGACCGCAAAGCCCCTGAGCGGGTCGAGGAGCTACTGGACAAGGTGGCGCGAAACACGGAGCAACCCGGCTGGGAAGACCGCTACCTCGAAGCACTCGTGGCCAGAAACGATGGCAACATGCGGATCGGCGAGATGGCGGATGCCTTGCGTCAGGCGCTGCAGCCACGGCCGCGCGATCTCCGGGGCAGCGTGATGCGCCAGGATCTGCCCGTTCAGCGAGGCCAGCAGGTTGATCAAAAGTACCTGTCCGAACGCAAGCAGGTTCAGTTTCCATTCTTCGGGCAAGCGCCACAAAACCACGAGCGCAGCCAGGGTGGTGAGCGTGCTGGCCAGCAATGCCGGCAACACGGAATGTGGCTTATTGCTTCGCAAATGGTGTATGACTACGATGGCATTGTCGATGATGATACCGAAGGATACCGTGATGCCTGCAAGAGCGTACAAATGCAATTGAACGCCAATGAAATAATAAGCTATGAATGAAATGCCCAGCGTGGCAGCCAGGCCCAGCACCAGGACACACAACTGACGAA
>CAJWOS010000706.1 GCA_913044235.1 uncultured Pseudomonadota bacterium | reverse complement strand
TTGAGGGGCATTGGTCGGCAAAGCGATTTACGCACGCCTTCCCTTGGCCCGAAGGTCCCAGGATGTAGGGGGAACGGTGAGCCCCGAAAAAACAGCTACAGACCTCATACTTCATAGGAATTCCTATATAAATTCATGCCAATAAGCTGAAGAGCTCCTCGCCGGGGGCCGCACCACTCGGCGCCTGTGACCACGAGGACTGCCATGTGGCAGAAGTCGTGGAGGCGGATGGTGTCCCCGTACATGTCGGGCGCTTCGAAGTTGGGCGCGATGCCGCCTTCGCTCAGGCTGGAGTCGGCCTGGATGTCGTTGCGGCAGTCACCGATGGGCCAGCCGCCGGTATAGGGCTTGTCCATGCCGTTGGTGGGGTCGGTGTTGCGCACGAACTCTTCGTAGTCTTCCCAGCCGTCGAGGTCGGTGTCGGAGGAGTCGGGATCGGTGCCGAGCTCGTACTCTTCGTCGTCGGTGAGACCATCGCCATCGCTGTCTACGACGGCATTACCCGAACCGTCTCCGAGGTCACCCAAGTCGGCCCCTGGAAACGTAAGCTCCGCCGGCTCGCAGCCGACGGCAACCAGGAGCGTGATCGAACAGAAGCGCGAGGTGGACATGGGGGCTCCAGAATTACCCTGGTATTGTAGCGGGAAGGACGACGGGTGCATAGCGCAACCCGGTGAGGAGCACGCTGTTTTGACAACTGATGTGCTGCCCGGGTTTCCCGCTGCGGGAGCGCGCGTCAGGAGCCGCGGTAGGTGGAGTAGCCGAAGGGGCTCAACAGGAGGGGCACATGGTGGTGCGCGGTTGGCTCGCGCACGATGAACTCCACCACCGCGCGCGGGTAGAACCCGTCGACACCGACGGCTGCGTGGTACGCGGCGATCTCGAAGGAGATTCGGTGCAAGCCCGCCTGGAGGGGCTGGCCGGACAGCAAGCCTCGGTTGCGTCCGTCGTCGTCGGTGAAGCCGGCTCCGAGAATCACCCATTCGCCGTTGTCCTGTCGCTCGAGTTGCACAGGCACTCCGGCGGCGGGGCAGCCACGGGCGGTGTCGAGGATGTGGGTCGAGATGCCGCTCATTCGTTCTCCTGGGGGGCGCGCATCGAGGCGCGCAGCTTGTGAAGGCGCAGGGCCGTGATCTTGCACTGTTCGCCGGCAGCGATTCGAAGCTCCGCGTCGGAGGGTTTGTCCATCCGGGCCTGGAGTCGCTGGAGCATCTCCGCTGCAGTCAGACCACTGGCACAGACGATGAAGATGTGCCCGTAACGGGCTTCATAGGCTCGGTTCCCATCGGCGGGTGCCTGCAAGGTCTCTTCGGAGGCCGACGCGACCGACTGCTGCTCGCCTGCCGACCAACCCGCCGTGGCGGCGAATTTTTCCCGCAGTGCATCGATGTTTGCGCCGATGCGTGGATGGTGGTCGAAGGCGGCCAGCCAGTCCCCATCACCCAGGTGCCACCAGACATGATCGGCGGCACCCAGGAGGTGATCGAGGCTGTGGAAGGGGCGTGCGGACAGCATCCCTTCCACCCATCGCGCGGCGCCACAGCAGCGGGTGAGGGCCGCGCGCAGGGTGTCGTCGGGCGCGGTGTTGAGCCACTGCAGGAATGGACTCGCCGGGCGGGTTGCCGGTCGTCCGAACGCGCGGAGTCGCGAGATGCCTCCATCGGAGAGGATGGTCATCCGCAGGTGGGTCCAGGGGCCGGGGTGGTCGACGGGGAGGGTGTGGGCGCGGTCTGGGCCGAGGGGGGCGTCGGTGCACAGGGGCGACCAGGTGGTCCAGCGTGATAGTGCATGGGGGGGGGCATCGGGCCAATACAGCCCCTCGATGCGCACACCGGTGGGGTAGTTGCCCTTGAAGTGGCGGGTGTGCACAAGCAGCTCGTCGATGTGTCCAGGCTCGGACAGCTGGAGGATGACCCAGTCCTGCTTGGGCAAGGGGCTGCGCTTGGTCTCCCAGCCATCGGACATGTTGGCGGCCTCATCGGGGCGGATGAGGTTGTCCATCCGGGAAAAGAACATGTCGGAGCAGGCGAGAGCTTGGCCGCCTCTTCGGGCAGCGAGCAGGTCGATGCGGTCGTCGTGGGTGGATGCTGGCGACTGGGCGATTCCGAACACGCGCAATCGGGCGATGCCCCCGGCGGGGTAATTGTGCAGGCGCACATGGGTGGCGCCCTCGAAGGCATCGAGCACAAACACGTTGGGACAGCCGCGCTCCAGACGCACCTGTCGCAGCACTGGTGTCCAGTCGGCGTGGTCGCGCAGCCACTCCACGGATGCATCGGCCGGAGCGACGGTGGCGTCGAGGGAGGCATAGGGCGCGTGGTTGCCGAGGAAGTGGCGCGTGTCGATCTCTACAGCGCGCAGACCTCCGGCCACACCGAGAGCCACGATGGCAGTGTCGTGCCCCGGATGCCGCCTCCGGCGCGGCTCCCAGCCGTCCATCCACTTGCCCCGATCGGTGTACCGATCGGCATCCCAAACCGGTTCGTGGGCCTTCACCAGGTTGTCTTCCGAGGCGAAGAAGCGGTCACTGGCCCAGATGGCCCGTCCGCCCATGGTCTCGGAGGCGAGGTCGACGAGGTTCGAGAAGGAGACGACGCGGTCCATCAGGACTCCAGGAGCGGAGAGTGGGCGGAGTGGGGGAAAGGCCGCGCACTATCCTGCCCGATGCGTCGGTCCGGGAGCCCGGTATGGGGCACGCCAGCCGCCCAGACATGGCTTGGCTCCGGGTTGGTGGGCTGTTGACGGGCAAGCGTCCTGCAGTCTGCGCCGACGGGCGTATCGGGCTCTCGAGAGATCGGGGCGTCCGCAGTACGCACAGGCAGGCTTCGACTGGGGAAGAAGGCCGGCGGAAGTGGGCGGGCGGTCGCCG
>CAJWOS010000705.1 GCA_913044235.1 uncultured Pseudomonadota bacterium | reverse complement strand
CCGTGGAATGGACGCCTCGCCTCGCCATCCCATGGTGGCGACGAATTCGCCGCTGCTGCCGAGCGACTCGCCGCCGCCGCATCCGGCACCTTGCGCATCGCACCCGGAGTGGACTCCGGAAGACTCGATGTGCGCATTGATGGTCGCTCGGTGCCGCTGGCCGCCTCCGACGCTCTGCCCCTGCCTGTTGGCTACCACCACATCCAGGTCGTCTCCGGCGGTCCCCGTGGTCGTGTGGTGCGCACGTTTGAGGTCGACCTCCGCGCCGACCGTCCAATCGTGGTGGCCGACCCGCGCGGGCTCACAGATCTCCGCCTCGCACCCCATGTGGGCACCCCCGCAATGGCCGACCTCATCCGTGCGGCCGGATTCAACGGGCAGACCTGGGTGGTCACCGACACAGAGGTGTGGACGCTCGACAAGACATGGGCCCAGGTCCCCCGCCCGGTGCAGGCGGACCCGCTCGCCATTCGAGACCAAGCCATGCGGCGGCGGGCGGTGGGGATCACCACACTTTTGTCCGGCGCGCTGGTCACAAGCATCGGCGCATGGGGTCGGGCCACAAATGTGGCCGCAAAGCCCTGGGAACAACGCGCCACCCAAGTCGAGTTCCGCCAAACCCAAGCACGAGTGTGGGGAGCGGTAGCGCTCACGGGACTTGGCGGGATGGCCGCCGGCACCACGCTCCTCGTGGTCACGCCTCGCCCACAATAGGCTCGCAGTTCGACTGGCAGTCCGGAATCACCCGTATCGTGACGACTGCCGACGCAGGCCACGAACCTGCAGATGCCTTCACTCCCTATCGACTCGTGTATCGTCGATCTTCAGGCCGACCGCAACACACAACACAGCCCAACGCGTCGGCCGCAGCAATTCAACCCTCCAACATTCGGAGATCTTGATGTGGAGCATCCTCCTTCCCGCCTTCCTGGCCGGTACATCCATCGCCGAGGCGGAACCCGCTGCGCACCGTCTCTACACCGAGTCCATCGCCGGTCTGCGCTACAATCCGGTTGGTCTGCAGGTCCGCTCCACGCTGTACTCGCGTCACCGACTGATGGACAAGCCCAAAGACGACCTGCTCTTCGGAGACACCTGGGTGGGCATCGGCCCAACCTTCGCGGCCAGCCCAGCATTCATTCGTGGCGGTGTGGAAGCCCGCGTCGTGCCCATCGCGCTGCTTCGGCTCACCGCACGCTGGGAAGGGGTCGGGTACTTCGGCACCTTCGACCAGCTGCTCTCGTGGTCGGCCACCGAGGTCCCGCTCGACAGCAGCAATGATCTCTCGGTCTGTCAGTCGGATCCCGCAGCCTGTGGGCCGGTCGACTACAGCGAAGGGGCCATGGAAACGCTCAGCAGCCAGGGCCAGCACTATCCAACTCGCGGCTGGCAGAGCATGGGCGAAGCCCGCCTCCAAGCCAAGGCCGGTCCCATCGCAATTCGGAACACCCTGGGGGCCTACTTCACCAAGATCGACCTCCGCGATGGCGACATCGTCTTCTACGACCTCACATCTGACATCCTGATGGCCAACGCCGGCTGGACCCTCGTGAACGATGCCGACCTGCTGTTCGTGGGCGTCGACCAGTGGACCTTCGGGGTGCGACACTCGGCCGTGCATGCCCTGCACGGCGACGACTCGGCTGCCGACCAGTGGACCCACCGGGCCGGTCCCCTCATCGCACGCGCGTTCAAAGGTTCCCGCAAGTTTCGCAAGCCCACCGTCTACGCGCTGCCTCAGTGGTGGCTGAAGCACAACTACCGCACCGGTGCCGAGTCGAGTCAGGCCATCCCCCAGCTCATCATCGGCCTCGGATGGTCTGGCGACCTGCTCGCAAAGGGCGGCTGAAGACCTCGACCGCTCAGTACCCGAGCTCGATCATGATGTGTACCGAGCCGGCGTTTTCCCGCAGGATGGCCGGGTCGGCATCGCGGTCAAAGCGGTCGGAGCCGACCACAACGGCATCGCGGGCGCCCGGGTAAGCCCCATCGGTCATCAGGCTCGGCGCTCGAGCGAAGGCCAGAGCCTCACCAGCACGGGCATAGGCTTCTTCCCCGAACAGCATGGCTCGATGGTCGCTCTCTTCCTGTACTCCGATCACAGGACCGAGGAAGACCATGGCATGGCCACGCAGATCGGCACCCGAGTCGGGCCAGGCCGAGAGCAGCAGGTCGGGATGGCAGTCGGCATCATCGATCCACCCATTGACCGCCACACTCCGACCCAGACGACGGTCTGGGGTGGCGCCCTGAATCCGCCCGCGGGAGATCGACGGTGCAGACCCGACCTCTCCGGGAAGCACTCCTGAGAAATCAAAGCTGTACAGCGCGCCCGCTTGGCGCGGCATTCCTTCCGAGGTGGACGAAGCCACCACATACACCGTGGGGTACCCGCTGTCGTCGCACCCGGATGTGGGCGGAACCACCCGCACCTGCGACCCGAACGATCCGTTGGCATCCGCACCCTGAAGGTGCGCGTCCGCTACGTCGTTGAGACTGGCATCCTGATCGAGCGGACCAGACACGATGTAGACGCCTCCGCGCTCGCTGTCCTCCCTCAGCACACCGACCACAAGGTCGTCGATACCATCACCGGTCAGGTCACCAGAAGCGACACTCTGGCCCACGCTGAGCTGGGAGCCATCCACGCCGAGTAGGCGCACGCCTCGCCCCGAAGCCTCGAGGTTGGCCATCGAGATCGGCGCCGGCTCCGCGGTGCCCTCGATCCCAAACACCACTGCAAACCCACCCACCTTGTCGAGAACGCCCCCATCGGTGGAGTCGGTCCCCTGCATTCCCGTGGCACCGGCGATCACATCTGCGATCCCATCTCCATTCAGGTCACCCGACCGAACGTCGCTTCCGAGCCAGTCGGCAGTGAA
>CAJWOS010000704.1 GCA_913044235.1 uncultured Pseudomonadota bacterium | reverse complement strand
TTGAGCATTGCTCCAGGGGGCGTTTGCTTTGTTGGCTCGAATGGGCCGTGGGTCGATAGGCTGGCTGCTCGGATCGGGGCGTGCCACAATAGGAAAGAGCGCATGCGGGAGTAGAGATGCGACAGTCAAGACAGATTGCGAGTGTGATGGCCGCTCTGCTTGGCGCCTGTGGGCCGAGCGAGTCAGACGAAAGTCAAAAGTTCGATGGGTTCGAGTGGAACCACGAATGGTCTGCCACGATAGACACCGCAGTCCGTGCCGCCGATGGCGACAGCGAGGTCGCGCCTGACGCTTGCTGGGATGTGGACCTGGGCTCAGCAACCGGTGCGGGGGTCGGAAGCGGCGATCAAGCGGAAGGAGCAAACCGCTATGACTGCAACGGCGGTACGGGCCGCGAGCTCGTGTTCCGATGGCGTCCGTCGGTGGACGGTCGCTTCACCATTTCCACGTTCGGCTCACCCTCCGATACGGTTCTCGAGGTTCGCTCGGGATGCGAGGGGCCCAGCCTGGGATGCAACGACGATGCCGGCGGCAGCTTGGCGAGTCAGCTCGTGCTCACGCTGGACGCCGGCGACGAGATCGTGGTCATTGCCGATTCGTACAGTGCCTCGGACGAAGACTTTGTGGTGGTCAACATCGAGTAGGAGAGCCGTCTGGGCTGCCTTCCACGACCGCTAAGAGGCGGCTCAGTCAGGCGCGTCTTCCGGGTGCTGCTCGTGATGGTCATCGCCATCGTCAATGCGCATCCCGGTGCCGGTGCTCGCGTTTGTGCGAACGGTGAGAGCCTCTCCCCACGGTGTGGGTCGGTCTTCGACAAGCAGCTCCATGTGCACGTCGAGGCTCGCCTTGTACAGCTCCGGATCTCGTCTCCCCTCGAACAAAGGCGCAAGCGTCTCAGGTGAGAGCAACAGAGTTCCTTCGGTCTCCGGCCAGCACACCAGCCAGCGCACGTCTTCCTGACGTTGATGGTCGTGGGTCTGTAGCTTCACGAGCGTGGAGGGCGATCTGGCCTCGCCGTTGACCTCCGGCAGACCGCCATCATTGTGCCAGGCGATCGACAGTGGCTGCTCGACGTGGATGTCGGGCTGTCCACCGTGCTCGCCCATGGGCGCGTCGAGAACAACCCGCGGACCGACCGGCACGAGGTCATCCATCGTGAATGGATCCACTCCATCCGGGTCGTCGGATGCTGGAACATCCATCGTGAGCGTTGATGAGAAGGGGTAGTCCTCCACAGCGCACTCGGTCCACTCGTATCGAAGCCCGCCATGCTCCGTGTCGACCGCGTCGAGTGTCCAGGAGGCATCGGCACGCCACATCTCCACAAAGGTTGGCCCCACCACGTTGCCGCTCAACTGCCAGTTGTCGCCCTCCAGTGCGTCGTTGTCTGGAGGGTGGTCGTCATTGGGATGTTCGCTGTGATCACCGTGACCCTCCGGCGGCGGCCCTGGTGGCGAGACCACGGAAAACACACACTCGCCGGGAGCAACCGGAAGGCCAACGTGCTCGACGGGTTCGGTGTCGTCTGTGGTGCCGGATTCAGCATCATCGCTACCGTTGACGGAGTCGGGGTCGGTGTACTCAGGCAGGGGCTCGAATGCGACCTGCATCTGACAGCGGGTGATGTTGGCACCGTAGTCGTTTTCCTGGATCGCGAGGTCGACCCGCAGCGTAGACAGCTCGTACTGGGGAGGATTCGGCTCCACGAGCTTCTGGAACGTGTGGTCATGACCGGCACAAGCAGTGCAGATGACGATGGCGGAGACGCTGTAGCGGCCGGTGGATGACATGAAGGTAGTGTATCGAACAATTGAACAGAGACAGATGATTACATTTCAACTGGCGTCAAAAGAGCGTCTGTTGCGTCCTGGCGCTTCGTCTGTCAGCCGCCGGAATCGGCCCAGTCGGGGTCGGTATGCGTGGCTGAGTGAACGTGTGTGCCGGGTGTTTCGAATGTGTCGATGCTTTCTGTCTGCTGCCCCTTGGAGTGTGCGGCACGACGGTTCCGTTCATGGGATGCGGGGGCATGGCGAACGCTTCGACGCGATAAGCGGGTGGTCCCGCCCGACCTGAAGTGCCGATGTTTCCATCCCCAGCTGTTCGTGCCGGCCCGATTTGGTGGGCGATGTTTCTGGTGGCCTGGCCGGCCTGTAGCGGGGAGCATGGCAAGCCAGCAACCGCACAACATGTCGGGGAGCGCCTCACTCTTGAGCATCCCGCAGACTGGACCGTGGTGTCACAGCAAGGCCGAAACGAAGGTCTCTTCATGGGAATCTACGAGGTGTTGGGACCGGCCTCGGCGCGAATCTTCATTACTATTTACGATGCGCAGGCTCCGTTCGCGGCAGAAGATGTGGCCGCCATGCACCTCAACGCGCTGCCAGATGCGCTTGCGGGGCGGCCGGTCACCGAAACGCATCGCGCAGCGGTCACGGCAGAAGTGGGTGGGCAGTCTGTGCGTGGATTGTCGGTGCAGTTCACGGTGCCATTCGAAGGTAGACCCCTGCCGCACACGGTGCGTGCGTTCACCTGGAAAACGGACCGACGCACCGCGGCAGTCGTGACCCAGCTGGCCGACCAGGATGCGGCTCAGGAACAAGCGGGAGTGAACCTCGTATTGCGGAGCCTCACCGTTCGCTGAGCGATTGGATGCTTATGGCAGGCCGTCGAAGGGTGGTGCCTGGAAGCGTACTCGCCAAGTTTGCAGCCGATGTGCGAGGGCAGGCCGGGATGCCACCCAGCGCAGTCCTCGGTCACGGATGGGCAGATCGGTGAGAACGATTCCGAGTACGATCGTGAGGACGCCTTGTCCTGGGAGGAACAAGAGCGCCACACCCAGCAGTACGAGGAGGATGCCGGCGCCGTTTCGCATCACCGTGCGTGTGGGGT
>CAJWOS010000703.1 GCA_913044235.1 uncultured Pseudomonadota bacterium | reverse complement strand
TTCATCTCGATGGTCCATCCAGCGGGTGTGATGACCACTGCGCTGTCGGTGTGCTTGAGGAAGGGAGCCCGCCACAGCGGCTCCATAAGAAAGCCTTCGCGCCCTTGACCCGCGTTGCCGCCGCCCTGTGAGGGAGGCTGGTAGGAGTGGTATTCGTCGGCGATGCTCTTGTAGATGTCGTGATGAACGAACATCTCCTGGCCCCACAGCACAAGGTCGGTGTTGTACGTGTGGGCCACCTTCCAAGCCTCTTCGTCCATGTGGACGTTGTACCAGCCCATTGTGACGTTGAGCTCTTCATCGATAAGGCGCCCTGCCACAGCTTCGTGCTCGGCAACCTCCGACACGTTCATTTCTCGGTCGACGCCGGGGATGTAGTTGGGCGTGCCGCGGGGGAAGATTCGCTCGGCGTCTGGCATGTACTGCAGGGGGTTGACCACCTCACCGGTCTGTGCGTCGACCTCGACCTCCTGCATGGCCATCCAGGTGTGGGTCTCGCGCTCGCGCTCGCGGCTTCGGCCGACGGTACCGCCACCGCCGCCCCCGGCTCGGTTCTTCAAGTCGGCGTCGCCGGCCACGGCGAGCTGGGCGTCGGTGAGGCCCGAGGCCGCGGCACCGAAGTCGATGTCCCGGTCGGACTTGTAGGCGTCCCAGGTTTCGTTCGTGATGTCGTAGAAGTTGCCATCGTTGGCTTGGAAGGCCCACTGATTGTTGTCTTGGAGCGCGAAGACCCCTGCCGACTCATCCGTGGAGCGGTCGGCGTTGGCGAGGTCCCACTCGAGGGCATCCTTGGTCATCCCGCTCTCGCCACCTTCGCCGTGGTGGAACCGGTCGTTGCCTGAGACGACGTCGACGCCCACGGTGTACCACTCATTGTTCGAGTTTGGCTCCGTGTCACAGCACACCTTGGTGCCATCGGGGAGGATGAACGTGGAGTCTTCGCCGAAGTGCCATTGGGCGCTGCCCGCACCGTTTTCGTTGACGTGGGGGTCGCCCCAGATCTTGGTGATCTCGCACCCTTGTTGGTCGTAGATGATGACCGTGGGAGCACTCATTTCGATGGTGTAGTTGCCATCGGTCATGACGATGTCGGAGCCCGACAGCTGGGCGAATGGGGGCCGCCACTCGGTCTGGATCAGGCCTCCTTTCCGACCCGCGCCCCCAGCGAAGCCGCCGCCGCCGCCGCCGCCGCCGTAAATGGTCTGGCTGATCGATTCCTCGATGCGCCGATGCACGAACACATGCTGGCCGATGATCGCGGCGTCACAGTTGTAGGTGCCCGCCACACGCCATGCCTCGCGGTCCACGTGTACTTCGTAGTTCTCGCCAATCGACGTGCCGAGCTCTGTGCCCACGGCGTCCTTTACAAGGCCCTGGTTTTCAAATGGGGTGCTGCCAGCCATGTCGGAGTGCACGCCCGACCAGTCCTGGACGGCACCGGTGTCGTTGATTTCGATGGCATCCGGAAGCTTGTCGTCGGCGAGCACACTGCTTGCGGCGGTCTCAGCGCCGCCGCCGAAGGAAACGGCCTGCGCCTCGGTTTCGGAGACCCGCGTGCCAAGGTCTGCCCAGACGGCTCCCTCCGCTGTGGTTCCACCCTGCAGCACGGTCTCTTCGGAGCGCGCGAATTCGTGGAGCGCTTCGGTGAGGTTGGCATCGCTGAGGTTCAAGTTCTCCAGCAGAGCCATGTCGCCGTTGCGCGCCTGTGCGATGGCCGCGAGCACGGAAGCGTTTCCGCCCGTGCCGCCACCACCGGCTGCCCGGCCGCCCGCAACGGAACCGAGCGAAGACTTGATTTGGGGCAGCAGTGCTTTCATGTCGTCTCCCCGACGAGCAGAGGGGGCCTGGGCGCAGGAACGGGTGTCCCGTAACGATTGTATCTATCCACATGGAAAGGCATTGAGCGATGTCATGTTGACGTCATCGGATTCCACCGAAGCGATCGGCGAGCCAGATCACGAAAAGAACTGCCGTGATCGGCACTGTGATCCTGGCCACGAGCCGAGCGGCACGAGGTCGGCGCTCCCGCAGACCATGCCACAGTGCCAACCCCACGAGCGGCGTCAACACCACCTCGGTGACCACGAGCAGCAGTACTTCATGGGGCTGTAGAGAGCGGTCTTCGGGAGCGGGCGCATCGATCGCGCCCATGGCTCTCTGTGCCATACCGCGCAGTGCCTTCGACGGATCGGGCACATCACCCGCTCGGATCCGCCGCTCGGCCTCCTGCAGCTCTGGTTCGTTCAAGTGGTGACTGCTGAACAGCCAGGCCACGGCTCTAGCCTGGCGCAGCGGAACGAATCCGCAGGCCTTGCAGGGCACCAGAGGCCCTCTTTTGCGCGCACCGCAGCGGTGGCAGACCGCAGGACGTTCGACGATCATGCTCACGAGCGGGGGGCTCGCCAAGCAAGCGGTCCCTTGATGGCCGGCTTTTCACGGGGAGCATCGGACTGCACTGCAGTGGTGCCAAGTGGACTCACTGCGAACACTTGCTCGAGTGGTGAAGGGTCGGCCTCCACGGCGCGTTTGAGCAGCCCATCGTTGGACTCCGCCCAGAGAATGTCAGCACCCGAGAGATGGATGGCGGCAGCGAGGGATGCCTGATCCTGTCCGGCCTGGCCGTAGCGCCGCATGGGCTGGTTGTCGCCGAGCAGGATGGGCCGGTCGTCGGCTCCGCGCGCCACCCGCAGCTGGGGACCGTCTGGAGCAAGCGCGACCGTTGGGCATCGGTGGCATCGCCAAGAACAGCGAGCTCGTACAGGCTCAAGTTAGCGCTCCAGTATCTGACTCGTCATCGCCGCTCGCGGGCGATCGGATGCCAACTTATCGATCTTGCGAACGGCTGGCGATAGGTAGTGTGGGTCCGCAACCGACTCTGTCTCAGCAGCCGGAAAG
>CAJWOS010000702.1 GCA_913044235.1 uncultured Pseudomonadota bacterium | reverse complement strand
CCGAGTCCATCGGTCACCTCGACAAACTCACCAAGCTGCAGCTGTACCGGAACGGCCTTACTGGGCCGCTCCCCGCGTCGATCACCGGCCTCAGGCGGCTCGCGGCAGGCGCCTGAAACCAGGCAATGTCCATGGGGAACCGCGCCTGCCCGCGCCACGGTGGAACGTACCAGGAACACCAGAGCAGCAAAGTGAGCGAGTGGCGACATAGAATGTCCATCAAGCGATTGGAAATGGGAGGGCAACACTGATGCAGACCACGCGCTGTATCAGTGGTCTATCAGCCTTTCTTCACGTTAAGCCGACCGTCCGCCCGACAGCTCGCCGTAAGGAACTACCATGTCCCAACAGAAGTCTCTCTCGAACCAAGTCTTCGCGGCCGTGCAAACCGGTGACCCGGCAAAGCTCGACGCCGTTCTGACCGATGGTCCAAACACCATCCTGGACCCCATCGAGAAACAGACGGCGCTTCACAGCATGCTCATCTACGACAGCGGCACCAAATACCACGTCTTCATCGAGCACCTGCTGCGCCAGGGCGCCGACCCCAACCACCGCGAGTGTGGAATCACCCCCGCCCACCTTGCCCTTCAAACCAGCACGGCCTTCCAGACCCTGAAGCTGCTGCAGGCGTACGGCGCAGACTTCCACATCCCTGGGCCCACCGGTCGATCCATCGTCTCCGAAGCGATCCTCAAGCAGTCCCGCGACCCACGGGTACTGGCTTTGCTGCTCGACGCCGGTGTGACGCTACCCGACAATGAAAAGGCCGATGTCGACCAATTGTTGGACTACAAGTTCCCCGAGGTCCGCGCAGTGTTCCGCGCTTTGCTGGACGGGACCTTCACCGGAGAGGTGCCCGCGTCTATCCGTCGGCGCGCCGACCCGACCCCCATCGACTGGAAGGCAGCCATCGACGAAGCGCTCGAGCTGCTGATACGGAGCGGATACGGAAGCGATGAAGAGGTTGTGCGGCAGTTCTTCGAAATCGCAGAGGGCGAGGCGGGTGCGGCGACCACCGATGCACTCCGCTCGCAGTGGCACCGGCAGGTGCGCGACGCGCTCGCCACTCAGTACGCTGAAGAGGCACGCTGGCTCCACGTCACCACCAACGACCGAATCGACCGGGCCTTCGTAGATCTGCAGCGCCGGGGCATCATCGCCCTCCAGAATGCCGGCTTCACCCGGTCAGACGGCCACGAAGACGTCAACGATGCCCGGGAACGCCACCCCAAGGCCCATGGCTGGACCTTCTTTCACGGCCAGGACGTCGAGCGTGGTGTGAATGGCGAGGGCCTGCTGCTGTATTTCGGCCCCATCGGACCCGATGAGACCCACGAAATCGACGGGCAGCGCGTGGGGGAGACCATCTGCGCCGTGCTGCAGTCTCACGGCATCAAGACCACCTGGGACGGCAAGCTGAACAGTCGAATCCAGATTCTTCCCTTTGTCTGGCAGCGCCGCCGGGGAACGCCCCCTCCCGCAACCACCGCATCCACCCATGCAGTGACGGAACCCGAGGGCACGCCGATCCGGGGCACGGAAGGAATGTCGTACGAAGAGATCCAGGAGGCCGTGGCAAACGGCGCCCGGTTCATGGTCTTTCCCTACGTGATCAGCCTCTTCATGACCTTCGAGCGGTACTCCGAGGTTCGACTCGTCCGCCCAGGCGAGCCAACCCGGCTGGCCGCCCTGCCCTACCTGCTGCCCACCCTGCTGCTCGGATGGTGGAGCTTTCCCTGGGGCCCCATCTCCAGTATTGGTGCGCTGTACCACAACCTGATGGGCGGAAAAGACGTCACCGACGAGGTGCTCGCCACCTGAACGGCAGCAGGCCGCGTGGTGGCATGCCGCTCCGTACCAGTTGAGTGCAAAGACGACTCTTGTCGTCCTATGCTTGGAGGAGGGCGATATCGCCCAACTGGTCATAAACGCCAGGCCTCCGCTCCGGCCCTCGCCCGCCTCGCTCCGCGCTCCGCGCTCCACGACCCGGCCGATGTCCTCCGCTCCGGCCCGTCGTCTATGCCACGGCGTTGGGCGAAAGCGCTTCAAGAGAAGGCGTGTGTGGCGGTGACTTTATCGTCTTGCATGGTAGCCGTGATACCGGTAAAGTGTGTATCTAGAGCCGCCGTTGATTAAATACTTCGCCGACAAGCGCACCCAAGACCTCTTCCACGGCAGGTCCACTCGCCGGACACGGTCCCTGGATCCGCGGGTCAAGCGGTCTGCTGTTCGGAAGCTGGACATGCTGAATGCTGCACATGAGCTGACGGAGCTACGTTCCCCGCCTGGCAACCGCCTGGAGGCTCTTCGCAGAGACCTTGCGGGGCGTCACAGTATTCGGGTGAATGACCAGTGGCGGATTGTTTTCGCATGGACTCCCGGTGGGCCGGCAGAGGTCCACTTCGTCGACTACCACTAATCTTGTAGAACAGCCTGGAAGATAGGCTCCCTGGAGGGCAGATGTTGCCTGAGAACCGAGTCCCGACCCACCCCGGTGAAGTCCTTGCCGAGGAGTTCCTTGAGCCACTGGGCTTGACGCAGGTGGCCTTCGCGCGTCACCTAGGCGTTCCTGTTCAGCGAGTGAACGAGTTGGTTCGCGGCAAGCGTGGAGTGACACCCGCTACGGCGTGGCTCCTGTCGCAGGCGCTCGAGACCACCCCGGGGTTTTGGATGTCCCTGCAAGCGAACCATGACTTGTACCGAGCTCGTCCAGAAACCGACGTTTGTCCGATTGCTCAGGCCTCGTAGTACCAGAAGCATGGTTGGGGTCCTCGTCGTCGTGCACGATTGTGTAGAGCGTAGATTAGGCCGATCCACGGTTCGGCCGAGCCAACGAACATTAGCGGGCATCGGGCCTTCGCCCAACACCGCATAAACGCCAGGCCTCCACTCCGGCCCCCGCCCGCCCGTC
>CAJWOS010000701.1 GCA_913044235.1 uncultured Pseudomonadota bacterium | reverse complement strand
TGTCAGGGCAAGCACCTCGGCCTGCTCTCCCGCTGGAAGAACAATGTAGCCCGCCCGCAGCAACGACCTTGAGACCACAAGGGTCGAGGCCTTCCCCAGCCGCACCCCCAGCAGCATCCCTGCCCCCTGCACACCAAATCCACGGGCTTCCAAGCGCTTCCGTAGCGCTTCGCCGCGCGCCGTGACCTCCGGCACCACCGACTCCAGCACGCGGATGCAAGCCAACGCCATCGCACAGCCAACCGGGTTGCCGAGGAAGGTCTGGGTGTGGAGCGCTTCTCCCTTGGAGGCACCCCAGGCATCCATCGCTTCAGCGGTGCCAACACAGGCGGAGATCGGAAAGCCTCCGGCCATACCCTTGCCCAAACAGACCAGATCGGGCGCGGCCTCTTCCGTATGGGCTCGAAGCCAGGCCCCCGTGCGTCCGAAGCCGGTATAGATTTCGTCGAAGATCACCTTTGCGCCGTTTGTATGCGCCACATGAACCAGCTCGGCCAGCCAGCCTGCAGGTGGGACTCGAACACCTCCGCGGCCCTGGATCGGCTCCACCAGCACGGCGCCGATGCCACGCCAGTCGAGTGCTGCGATGGAACCCCCAAATGGCGCATGTTGAACATGCACACCGAGCTGCTCCGCGAAGGGGGCCCGAAACGCCTCGCGCTTGTAGCCGGTGGCGGCGAGCGCTCCGTATGACAGCCCGTGGTAGCCCCCGTTGAATGCGAGGACACCCGAACGACCAGAGGCAAGGCGGGCAGTCTTCAGTGCAGCCTCAACGGCGTCGGCGCCGCTGGAGCCGAGGATGGTTCGGCTCAGCCCGGTCTTCTCCGCGATCTGTTCCAGCAGCTCAATGCGGCGGCGATCGGGAAACGCATCTCCCATGGCGTGAAGCAGATCGTGTGACTGGGCGCGCATGGCCCCCACGACCGCCGGATGCGCATGCCCCACACTGGCCACACCAAAGCCTGCAGTGAGATCGACGAAGACGTTTCCGTCGACATCTTCCACATTCGCGCCCGTCGCTCGGGCCCAAACGATTGGATCGTCGGTCGCCACACCGAGCACCGCTGCCCGACGAGACCGTCGTGCGGTGACGCCAGGACATTCCCTCTGTGCGAGCCGGTCCACCCAGGCCTGCGAACGCGGACCAGGGACGGCGGTTTGAATGCTTGGCAGTGCCATTCCTCTTTGCCCTTCCGCCATCGCCTGCGCCTCCATCGCTCGACTGGGAGACCGACAATGGGCCCACCAGACCCTCGAAGGATAGCCGGACGCACTCGTGTGCGCTTGGAGCTTCCGTGTCCGACTCTCCCCCCTCGCTGTCTCCTGCAGACTCCGTCGACGGTCTGCTCGCTCTCGCCCGTGCCCGAGCCAAGGCCGGTGATGCGGAGGGAGCCGGGCGCACCTTCGCCGCAGCTTTGCACCTCGCGGAGACCCACGGCCTGTGGGGTCCGACGGCCCGCGCGCAGGCATGGCTGGCGGGCGTGGATGTCCGCCATGGTCGACTGTCACTCGCTCGAGAGCGGCTTGACCAGGCATGGACCCTGTGCGGCACCCACGACGTGGGATTGGATGCCCGGGCCGAGGTGGCCGGGCAGCTGGGTCAGGTTCTGGTCTTCCAGGGACATGCCGGAGCGGGAGCCGCATTGATGGTGGAGGCGGCTCGGCTCTTCGGCACCCTCAAGCGAACCGCGGAACGAGATGAGCTCGAGCTTGCCCTCGCTGCCATGCATGGCCGGGTCGACGAGGCCGTCCGAGACGCACCGCCAGATACCGAGGTAGCCGTGCGAGCAACCGTGCGTCGGGCCGAAGTCCACCTGGGCATGGGTCGACCAAATGCGGCCAGAAGCGACTTTGCCACGGCATGGCACACCGCAGCCCGCATCAGCCTCCCCGCGAGCCTGCGAGGGCACATCGGCGTCCGGTACGCGCGCTTGCTGATCGCCGGGTCGGAAGGAACGACCGACTCCGCCCGTGCCGTGCTGCAGACCGCACGGGTGGACCTCGCCGCAGACGTCGATGCCCTCACAGAGATCGACACCCTCCTCGCACATCTTCAAGAACAGCCGCCCGCCTGAAGCAGCGCCTGCATGCACCGATCGCGAACGCGGTCGCACGGTCCGCGTCGAAGTCTGTTGATGCACACGGTCCACTCAGTTGCCGTACAAGACCTCTTCGATCAGCGCGGGGTACCAGATCACATCCACCGTGTGCACAGTCATACCCGGTGCGATGAAGTCCGACTGGGGCGTCTCCTGCTGCTCGTTGAACCGCGCAAACACCTCGCCCGATGGATCCGAAAGGATGGGGAACGTGAGGTTGTGATCCGCCGCAAGCCCTGCCGTCGAGGCCGGGTCGCCGTCGTACATCACCATCACGGGAAGGAAGCCATCTGCTTGGTAGTCACCAAAAACCATCTCCAGACCTGGAGCGTTGCCGATGCAGGAGCTTCACGTGAATCCGCTGAACTCCAGCATCACCGTAGAGTCGCAGAAGTCGTGTAGATACCAGTCCTCGCCGTACTGATCCACAAGAGCAAAGTCGCCAGGCGTCTGGCCCACCCCATCTCCGGTGATGTCGAGATCTGCGGAACAGGGCGCCTTCTTCCAGCCACCCGCGTAGGGAACATCGGAGGCGTCGAGCGGGTCGCTGCCCATTTCCACTTCCGCCCCATTGGTGTGGCCGTCGCCGTCTTCGTCGACGGCGCGTGGAAGAGCGAAAAGGACCGGACGCTGAACCTGACGGCCTACGACCTCGTCGACGGCGACGACCCGGTCATCGGCGCCTACGAGGGCGTCGAGATGACCTGGGCCACGGACACGGGCACCACGGTCGTCACGCGCGCGGTCGCGGCCGCGTCCGCCGCCGTGTTCGCGATCACCTTCCCGGACGGCGCGGCGAGGACGTCGCCCTACGCCCACA
>CAJWOS010000700.1 GCA_913044235.1 uncultured Pseudomonadota bacterium | reverse complement strand
CGGGTGGGGTCGCCGTATCGCCCGTATCTGCCGGTGGCAGTCCCGTGTCGTCCGGCGGCGTCGCCGTGTCGATGTCCCGTTCCTCCAGGCCCAGGCTCACCCCGGCCACATCCACAGCACCCGATGGGTCGCGCACTTCGAGACGTACGGTGTCAGCATCGATGGTCGCCTCACAGGCGGTCGCACCGTCAGCATCGGGTGCCACTGCTCCGCAAGCCTCCCGCGCACCCACGAACCAGGTCGCCTGGAGGGCCGTCTCTGCGTCGTCCAGGTCCGACGCCACCCCAGTGAGCATGATGGCCTGGCCTCGCTCGACCACCTGTCCATCGAACGGACTCGTGATCGACGCGGTGGGGCTCGTATTGTGGACCTTGAGTCCCGCATCAGAGCACGCGATCACAAGCAGGGAGAGACCGAAAAAACGCCGGCGGGCCATGTGCCCTCCAATGGGTGCAGCTCGCGCTGCAGCCTACCATCCGTTCCTGCAGACCTCTGGAAGCGGTCAGACTCGAAGCGTTCGATGCTATCGTCGCAGCGCTTTCCGGGAGCCCCCATGCGTACACTGCTGCCCCTTTCCGTCTGCATCCTCGGCTCCATCTGCATCCTCGGCGGCTGCCAGGTGGACAACTCCCTGAGTGGGAAGGTGGACGAAGGTAAGCCGGGCACCACGGCGCCCACCGAAGACACCGCAGGCGAGATCTGCGTGGCGGAAGACGAGATCTGCGACGGTCTCGACAACGACTGTGACGGCGAGATTGACGAAGGACTGGATCAGACCTGGTACGCCGACACCGATGGCGACGGATACGGCGACCCCGAAGCCCCCGCGGTCGACTGTCAACAGCCTGAAGACCACGTGCCCGACAGCACAGACTGCGACGACAGTGACCGGACCGTCTATCCCGGCGCCGATGAGCTCTGCAACGACCGCGACGACGACTGCGACGCCGCGGTCGATGAAGACCTCCCTCTGGACACTTGGTATGCCGACGCTGACAGCGACGGCTGGGGCGACCCGAACGCACCGGTCGAAGACTGTGTGCAGCCTCCCGGCACCACCGATGTGCTGTCCGACTGCGACGACAACGACGCCAGCCGCCACTGGTGCTGGAGCTGTCTCGAGGTGCTCGAACAGGGATGGTCGACCGGAGACGGCGCCTACACACTCGACCCACCGGGATGTGGAGAAGCACTCTTCTGGTGCGACATGACCACCGATGGAGGCGGCTGGACCGGCGTGGTCGACCACGACACCGCCACCGATGGCTGTCCGGGTGACTGGCAGTTCGAGACGCTCGCCTTCGCCGACGTGTGCGCCCGCAGCGCCCCCACCACGGCCGAGCGCATTCGCACCGCCACCTTCGACACCTGCGACATCCCCTTCACGGCCATCCGCGGCAACGCCACGCTCTACCAGTACGGCACCACCGACGCGTTCGGCGACTTTCCGACCGACGCGCTCGACGATGCCTACGGCGACGTGATCTCCATCACCCTCGGCGACCCGCGCACCCACCTGTTCAGCTACGTGTTCGGCTTCAAGTCCGGCGGCAGCGACGACTCGAACTGTCCCGACATTGGCGGCGCGGCCCCCCATGCATGGGTAGGGACCGACTACCTTTGCGCCACGGGCAATCCGTCGACCACCATCAACGAGCGCATCTGGTACGACACCCCGCTGTTCTCCACGGACTGGTGGCAGGCCACACTGGCCGCATCGACCACCGACGACCTCGAGGTCCGCATCATCGGCACACACAACTCGGCCGACGAGGACATGGGCGTGGAGACGATGCAGCTCTTGGTGCGATAAGCCACCCACGTCGCCGCTGGAGTCCCATCTCGACGGAAGCCAGCCTGCACGTCTGGCGTCCACGCCTTCGATCGCGGATGCATCCCGGTCGCTTCTCGAGCCCCTCCCTACTTTCCGCCGCGGATGCCGCACCGTGCACCGTCCCCGCCCCTTCCTGCTCCTGGCCACAACCGCTTCCTGCGGCACCCCGCCGCCAGTGGTCGTGGTGGTGTTGGAGCGAGAGGCCGACGACACTGGCTTTGTGGGCTCCGAGAGCCATCGCGAGGCCGACGGCATCGAGCTCGAAGGCGTGACCTGGACGGTCGACTGGAACGACGAAGGGCTCACCCCTCTGGACGGAGGCGGCTGGCAGGTGGAGCGTGCAGACGGCTCTGCGCTCCAGCTCTACGAGGGGTGGCTGGTCGTCTATACGCTCGTTCTCGAGCCCTGCGAGCCCGCGGCCACCCGTGGTACCCCTCCGCCCCATGGATACAGCACGCACCCTTCCCGCGCGCCGGAGCCGGTGGCCCTCGCGCTGCACATGCTCGCTCCCACAGCGCTCGGTACCGCAACCTTTCCCGCCGAGCCCTTCTGCGACGCCGGCGTGACCATCTTCCGCGGTGAAGACGGAAACCCCGGAATGCCCGACGACGGCTCCCTCGACGGTCTCTCGTTCCGGATGAACGGCGCCCTCCGACGAGTTGCAGAGGCACCCTGGGAGCCATTCGAGATGCAATCGCACCTGTCGGCCGAGCATGATCTGCCTCTGGTCGGCACCGCAGATGGCACGGGTGCGGTGGACGTGGTCTTCTCTCCCGCTCATCTGATCGACGACATTTCCCTCGACCTCGAGCCTGACCGCATCGCGCTCGGCGCCATCGCCAACCTCACCAAGACTGCCACCGCCACCCTCTCCACCGGACCCTGATCATGCGCCGCCTTCCACTGTATGCAGGACTCCTCGGCATGGTCGCCTGTGGCGAGGAGCCCTGTCCGAAAGGCTCGGTCCGCAACGTGGCCACGGGCTTGTGCACTCTGTATGCCTACGAAGAGGCCCCGAACAGCACCGGCGAGACCACCGACACGGCCGCGGAGGGCGAGGGCGAGGGCGAGGGAGAGGGAGAGGGAGAGGGAGAGGGAGAG
>CAJWOS010000699.1 GCA_913044235.1 uncultured Pseudomonadota bacterium | reverse complement strand
TGCCACCGGTCGACCAGCGACCGTTTCCCGAGCAGACCGATGACTTTCGCCGGGGCTATGCGGCGATCTCGGGGCTCTCGTCGGCGCGGTACTGGACTTGGAGTCGACCCCGCGATGTGGCGCGCTCGCCGAGCCTCGTGGCCGATGCATTTGCCCGCTCGCTGCGGCCTTCGCTCGACGTGTCCGACCCGCGGGCGTACTGGCGGGGCGTGGGCGCTGCGCTGCGCGTCGCAGTCCCCCAGTCACGGGTCACGCATGCGGCGGCGTTCTGGCGGCGGCAGCCGCGTTGGTCGGAGGTGATCCGCGAGGGCTACGATGCCCCGCCTGCTCGGTGAGTGCTGCGCAGGGCTCAGGGTGTGTCGAGCATCAGGGTCACGGGGCCATCGTTGACCAGCGCAACCTGCATGTCGGCACCAAAGCGGCCCTGCTCGGTGGGCACGCCCGCGATGCGAAAGGCCTCCGCAACGCGGTCACACATTGGGGCGGCATGCTCGGGCCGGGCTGCGCCCGAGAAGTTTGGTCGTCGACCTTTGCGACTGTCGCCAAAGAGGGTGAACTGACTCACGAGCAAAACGCTCCCGCTCACGTCGACGAGGGAACGGTCGAAGCGACCCGCTTCATTGGGGAAGATCCGGAGTCCGGAAATCTTTCGGACCATCCAGTCGACCTCGCGCGGACCGTCTTCGGGGGCGATTCCCAGCAAGACCAGCAGACCGCGGTCGATGGCCCCCAACACTTCGCCTTCGACCGTGACCGAAGCGCGGCTCACCCGTTGGATCAATGCGCGCATGCTTGCTCCTCCCTGTTCATTGAAGCTCCCAGTTGATGGCGATCCGATGCAGAGCGTGGGCCACCAGGAGTGCTTGCACGACCACCAGGATGATGGTGGTGCTCCGCGGCTGGCGCTTCTCGAGGGACAGGCTGTGCGACAGCAGGGTGGCCGTGATGCCTCCGGCCACGAGACCGCCGATGTGCGCGTAGTCGTCGATGAACTGCAGAGGAATACCCAGTGCGAGGTTCAGGCCGACCAGAATGGCGACGCGCTTGCGGAAGATGCGGCCGATGTCGTCGGGAAGCTCGCTGCGGTGTCGCCAGCCGAAGATGAACAGTGCACCCAGGAGGCCGAATACGCCTCCGCTGGCGCCCACACTGGTGATGGTCTCGCCCAGCAGCCAGCTTGCGGCCGCGCCGGCCATGGCCGAGACGAGAAAGACCCAGAGCATCCGCACCGGACCAAAGACCCCTTCCACGATGCGTCCGACCACGAGCAGGGACAAGACATTGACGAGCAGGTGGATGCCATCGGCATGAAGAAACGCCGCTGAGACCAGTCGATAGAACTCATCCCCTCGGTCGAGCGCTCGAGTGCGCATCGCGCCACAGCGGCCCAGGAGCCTGGGGCCGCGACGCGCCACCAGGACGCCCCACCAGGCGACTCGACCGCGTGTGTACGGCACGAGGCCGACCAGGATGTGCGACAAAACGAGCAGACCAGCCAGCACGAATGTGGCTCGACTGGCGCCAATTCGGTCGACGAGTCGCTGCCCGGTGGCCTCGATGGCATCGGGGGTGGGGTGTTCGTCTGGAGGCGTAGGAGGGTTCACGGCACCCGCCAGACCGTGGCCGCTTCGAGGGGGCCGGGATTCCACATGACGGGAAGGCTGCCAATGGACTCTCCGTACCAGCCCACGCCGTTTTCGGCATCGATCAACCGAACCGGCGACCACCCGAAGCTCGCCTCGTGCACGGCCTCGAGACCTGGGGGCAGCTCGCCGGGAGAAGAGTGGAGCGGTGCAGCGATCAGGCTGCCGGATGGCAGGGCCCGCATGTCTTCGAGCGTGCCGCAGAAGGTCCACCCTGCCTGCTGAAGATGGTGTCGGAAGCTCCACTCGCCGGTGAAGCAGCCCCCGCTCGGGGCGGCGAGCACAACCGACCGCGCAGCCGCATCGCCGGCGTCGAAGAACCGGTGCTCACTCCAGACCATGGACATTGAGATCAAGGTGGAGCCGGCCGCGGCGCACCAGAGTCCGAACCGGAGGTCTGTGCGATGTGCCACCGCGCGAACGAGGAGGACTGCAAACGGGGCGAGGCTGGGAAGCAGGTAGCGCGGGGCGGCAAAGTTGTGCCCGAGGAGCACGCCTGTGACTCCGGCCAGAGCCCATGCGCCGAGGAGGATTCCGTCGGCGGCGGTGCGGTCAAAGGCGGGTGCGCGGGGACTGAGCAGCTCGCGACCGGCCAGGGCCACCCAGCCCAGGCCCAGTGCAGCCCACAAGGCCACTTGGGCTCGGTCGATGAAGCTGGTGCCCTCGGGTGCGCCGAGCATGGCCAGGAGCACTCCACCCGCCAGCAGTACAGGTGTCGCGGTCCTCCATCGGTGTCCGAGGAGGGGCCAGAGCAGCAGTCCGAAGCCGAGGCGAACCAGGAGGCCCAGGCCGCGAGACCCCATTTCAGACCGTCCGATGTCACCTGCGTGGGACAGGACGTAGGGCAGATGGAAGCGTCCATATTGGCTGGCGAGCCAGAGTTCCATCGCGGCGATGGCTCCAAGAGCGGGGATCCAGAAGGAGAGTGCGCGTGGCCGGGGCCGGAGTGCCAGCTGGTGCAGCAGCAGGGCGGGCACCACAAGGAGCGCCGAGTATTTGATGGAGACGGCCGCCGCGAGGGCAACTCCTCCACCCACCCACCACCGGATCTGCTCGCCTCGCCGGGGTGCGGTCTGGCCCTCGAGCCAGCTCACGACGGAGGTGGTGACCAGGGCGGCGAGCACCAGATCGGGCATCAAGCCGCGCTGTAGGCACAGCACCACGATGGGAGACGAGATCCAGACCGCGCTTACGAGCCATGGGCGTCGGGATGTGCGCTCGGCCAGCCGACCGAGAGACCAGGCGAAGAGCATGGCCCAGGGCAGTCCGGCCGCCATCTTCAGCGGAGCGACAAGCT
>CAJWOS010000698.1 GCA_913044235.1 uncultured Pseudomonadota bacterium | reverse complement strand
GGTAGCGCAAGCGGTCTCACGGGGTGGCTGCTCGATCGGCCAGCATCTGTGCTTGCTCCCGTAGGCGGACCACGTCGGGATGGTCGGGTTCCAGCGCGCCATCCGCCGCAAGCAGGAGATACTCGTCGCGAATCGCCTCCAGTTCTCGGCGCTGGGCATCGGTCAGGCTCTGTACAGCGATCGGTCCGCGCTTCGTGTCTGCCCCTGCCCCAGGCGGCAACCAGATGCGAGACACCGCAAATACGCTGGAGGCCTGGCCCGAGTCGGCGGCGGCATGCTCCACGCGCAGCGTGACCAAGCTGCCAACAGGCCCCATGGTGTTTGCGGCAAATGTTCGAGGCGACCAGCCCACGGTCGGGACCGCATCCACATGGGTGACCACGTCCCCCACCTCCAGGCCCTCCGTTTCTGCAGGCGAACCTGGGCGTACCGCCACCACCAACAGTCCGGTTTCGTGGGCCTCCACTGCGATTCCTACACCACCCTGCACCTCGTCTGGCAGGCTCAGCTCGAGCGTCAAGCGTTCGCCGGCGGCCAGCTCCACAACGGAAACCTCCGACCAGACCCGTAGGAGTCCATCTTCTCGCATCGCCTGGATTCGACACACGCCCGCCGACACCACGCCGACAAATACGCCTTCGGCATCCGTGCGTCCTCGCACGCCGCAGTCCCCTTCCACCACCGCATACGGTACCGACCGTGCTGCGACGGTCTGCACCGTGACCATCAACTCGCTCGGCATCCAGCGCGGCGCGGATCTGGTTTGCGCAATCGTTCGTGTGCGCAGGTTCACGGGATCGGCTGCGCCCCCATCCGCCCGTAATGGAGACGGTGGGTTGGCAGAGGGCACGGCCAACGACTGGGCAGACTCCGATGTGCGAAGCCATGAATACATCACGACGAAAATCGCCGCGCATGCAACGATCACCGCAACGGATACATGTCGACCCGAACTCTGCCTCAAGCTGCCTGCTCCTCGAATCCGTGCACTACCTGCCGCATCGGGTGGAGTATGTGCACACGCATCGCCCACAATGGCAACGCACCACGAGTCTGATCATGCACCACAAACCTCCCCTTCCGGGCTTTGCGGTCCGAGATTTCTCTCTGGCTGAAGACTGGACGTTTCTGAACCATGGGAGCTACGGCGCAATCCCGCGTTCGGTGCAACAGGAGCAGGAGCGCTGGCGTCAAGAGCTGGAGCGTCAGCCGGTCGACTTCCTGGCGCGCCGATGGCCGGGACTTGTGGCCGAAGCCCGCGGGCAAGTGGCGCCCCACCTCGGCACCACGAGCGACTGTATGGCGTTCGTCCCCAACGCAACGGCGGGCATACAAGCGATCATTCGTTCATTCTCATGGCAGCGTGGGGACTCCATCCTCACCACCAACCACCGATACGACGCGGTGCACCGGATTCTTCAGTTCGCCATGCGGCGAGCCGGTGGACAGGTCATCGAAGTGGACCCGTCTGCCAACCCCACTCCCGACTCGCTCCGAACCGCTCTGCTCGCAGCATGCAGACCGCACACGCGGATGGTGGTCCTCGATGAGATCACTTCCCCCACTGCTCGTCGGCTGCCGATCAAGCCCCTGATAGAGGATCTTCGCGACCGGGGCATCATGGTCGTGGTGGATGGTGCTCATGCACCGGGACAGATCGATGTGGCGCTCGACACCATGGGCGTGGACTTTTGGGTGGGCAACCTGCACAAGTGGGTCTGTGCTCCTCGCGGCGCAGCCGTGCTGTATGCGGCACCGCAACACCACGATGTGATTCGAGCCCCCATCACCTCGCATGGACATGGGCTGGGCTTCCACGCGGAGTTCGACTGGACTGGGACCTTCGACCCGAGCCCCTGGCTCTCCGCTCCGCGCGCCCTCGCCCAGCATGAAGCATGGGGAGGGGCCGAGCTGCGCGCGGCCCACCGACAGCTCGCCGGACACTTTCGGGACCGCTTGTACGATGCGCTGGATCTTCCCAATCCTGCAGTGCCCGGCACCCCGCACACACTTGCGATGATCGCCGTTCCCCTGGGCGTTCCCACCACTCATGTTCCGGCCGCGCAGCACTGGCTGGCTGCCCATAAAGTCGAGGCTCCGATCATCCCCTGGCAGGGTCAGACCTGGATTCGGGCCAGTGCCTTTTCGGCCTACAACATGCCTGACGACATCGAGGCGTTGATTGCGTTGCTGCCAAAGCTACGGAATGTGCTCCGAGACGGTACTTAGCGCGAACGCTCTACCGAAAGATCCGGCTTACTTTCCGGGGGCTTCGGCCCGAACAGCCAGTTTTTCCACTGTCTCGAGGCCCCGCGCTCAAACAGAGGCGGCCGATCTGGAACGACCTGGGCGTCCACCTCAAACCGCCATGTGGTGCCACTTCCATCGGGCTCCGCCACGCGCAGCACCACACGATGAGAAAGGCGCTGCTCCGCCCAGCCCTCAACTTCGATGGCGGAGCCTTCACGCGCTGGCCCCAGGTCGAAAGTGTCTCCGCCAACGATGACCAGTTCCGCTGAGTCCCAGTCACGGTCCGGGCGCAGCACCAAGCTGAGACGTCCATCCGCTCCCTGGGAGACAAAGACTGTCGGCGGCGCAGCCCACACTGGCTGCGTCGAGCCAAGTGAAAGTCCGCCCACCAAGAGGGCACCCGAAGTCCATTTGCGCATTCCTTCTCCCACGACCGCGCGCCGCGTATCCGGTGCGTGCGGCCCGATCCCGCACTCGCTTCCCAGTTTGTCGCAAAACCCGTTGTTCAGTCCGGCCGAGCCCACTTCGAGAGCAGCCGTGCGTAGTCGGGAACCTCTTCGGGAGGACCACGCCGCTGCGGCGGGGCCACCGGCCCCACCCGCCCCACGGACTTCAGCACCGCAGCTCGCCACGCCATGGGCAGTGGGATGCTCGCGACCGCCTCCGCTGTGGCTCCTCCTCAACGCACGACATCCTGCG
>CAJWOS010000697.1 GCA_913044235.1 uncultured Pseudomonadota bacterium | reverse complement strand
GGTGAGCAGCGCGGCGGTAAGCGTGTCGTCGGTCCAGGTGGTGGTGTCTGGGGTGGCATCCGGGGTGCCGGTGTCGTCGCTTCCCGGAACCGTGGCCCCGTCGACGGTCCAGGTCATCCGGTAGGAGACCGGATCGGCGTCGGCATCGAGGGACTCGGTCTGCAGCACACACTGCATGGCGTCGATTCCTGCCGACGGTGCATCGGGCACGACCGCGACCGTGGGTGCGCTGGGTGGGGTGTTCTGGATCTCCAGCATGGCGCTGCCCGCAGGTCCTTCGACACCATTCGCGATGGGCGTGACCACCACCGTCCAGGTCTGGTCGCGGGCGGTGTCTGCAGCAACCACAGTGGCTGCATCGCCATCATGGGTGGCCCCGTCGACCGTCCAGGCGAAGCGATAGCTGACGGCACTGCCGTCGGATGCCTGGCTACCTGTGGCTTCGGCCACCAGCGAATCGGTCGTGGTTGCAGGGTCGGGCGACAGAGTCACGGTGGGCGCGGTGGGTGGTTCTTCTTCGGTTGGGGTGTCTGGCGCCACGCCTTCGAGCCGAATCGTGTCGGTCGCGATGGCGTTGGATGGGGCGACGGCCTCGACCGCCAGATCGAAGGGCCCCGTGGGCGGCTCGAAGGCACAGGTGCTGAGGCCGTCGCGGTCCACGGGCGTGGTGGCGCAGAGTTCTGCTCCGTTCAGCAGCCATGTTGCATCGACATCCTCCGTCGCTCCCTGGGAGAGCTCGACCCGGGCACGTGCCGCTCGGGACGAACCGGCGGGAACGGTCGCTTCATCTTCCGGGTCCGTGATGGTCACGCTGAATACGGCTTGAGGCTCCAGCACCTTCACGGATTGGTCGCTGCATGCGAGACCCAGAAGGCAGGAGAGAAATGTGTGGCGATGCATCCGGTCCACCGGGATCGAGGCGAAACGATTGTAGGTCAGAGGCTTGCGGTTGTGGACATGAGATAGAGTGCCGCGGCATCCACGAACAGGAAGGTGCGCATGGCTGGCGGTGGTGGCGGTGGCAATAGCTGGATCTACATGCTCGTGATCGGTGGCGCCCTTGTGGGCCTCGGAATGGGACTGCATGCAGCCCACGTGGTGAGCGAGGGAGCCGTGCTGGGTGGGCTCCTGGGACTGGGCGGGCTGCTCGTGGTCTTCGGGTCGTGCGAGGTGATGATCAAAGCGGTTGAAGGGCTGGCGGCTCGGCTCGACATGAACGAGTTCGTGGCCGGCACGATGGCCGGGCTCGCCAGCAACGTGCCCGAGCTCGTGATGCTTGGGTTCGTGCTTGCGGCCAAGCCCCGGGTGGGCTTCATCGTGACCGCACTCACTCTGCACGTGGGAGCGGCCACCTTCGGCATCTACAGCGCTCTGCTGCCGCGCGACGAGACCGGCCATGCACGCCTGCCGGAGCCGCTGGTGAAGCTGAGCACCGATCTCTTCGCCTGTGCCGGAGGCGTCTTCTTCGCCACCGGATCGCTGATGATCCTGCTCAATACATTCGAAGCGGGCAACCATGATGGGGAGGCACTGGGTGCACCCGATCTCTACTTCCTGGGCTTTTCGTTGCTCGCGGTCGAGGTCGTGGCCATCACTCGCCTCGTGAAGCGTTTTTCCGGCTCGGATGCGTCCGAGCCGAGCGATGCCTCGGATGTGCCCACAAAAGAGCTCCCGAGCTGGGGATCCATCGGCGGTTTCGCGGCCCTGGGCACGGCGGCGGCGGTCGTGGGTGGTCATGCGGTGGGCGACTTTGCGGGCATCCTGGTGGAGTCGCTGCTCCACCATGGCTTCTCGGAGATGGTGGGCGCCATCTTCCTGAGCATTTTCGCGGCCGCAGGGGCACTGGTAATGGTGGTCACGGCACACCGAAAGGGCATGTACGCACTCGCGCTGGCCAATGCTTCCGGTCAGGTCACGCAGGTGCCGTTCGTGGTGCTCCCGATTGCGCTGATCCTGCTGGCGGTGTTCGGGCAGACCGGCGTGATCGAGCGGATGCCGCACGGGGGGATCCTGCCCATCGACCTGCAGACGACCGCAGTAGTGCTGCTCGGCTTTCCGTCGATGCTCTTCCTGTGGAAGTCCATTCAGGACGATGGCAAGGTCAACTGGGTGGAGACCGCCACCATGTGTGCGATCTTTGGCCTCGTGATGTTCTTCCTCGCGGTGCACGGCTGAGACCCGCACGGAAGCGGAGGGTCGGATGAACCTGATGCACGCACTCCGCCGCATGAGTGAGTGTCGCTCTCTGGTTCCGTTTTATCGGCAGTGGGCGGTCTCCGAGTCTGGCGGGCTCTCGCTCTCGGTCACCCTCGACAGCCTGGCCAAGACAGCACCACCTGCAGTGGAAGAGCGCGTGGCTTGTCTCCGTGAAGCGCTCAGCCAGGGCGGCTTTGAGCCCGACAAGTGGGCCTTTGGCTTTACCGAGGTCGAGCGCGCCTTCATTCGGGTGGGTGTGGAGAGTGGCTCGCTTGAGGCCTGTCTCCTGGCGCTGGCCAGCTTGTACGAGGCCGACTGGCGGGCCGTGCGCAGAGCACGGAAGAAGATGGCCTATCCACTGTTCGTGGCGCTCTGTGCTTGTTGGATCCCCACGGTGCCGGTGGCGATCACCGCGGGCGTTTCCGCTTGGGTTGCGCTCGGCATGCTCGGCACCACCGCCCTCTTCTTCTTCGGAGGCACCGCGGTGCTCGCCTACTTCAGGTGGCTGCGCAGCCGGCCCAAGGAAGCCCAGGCGCGCTTTCTGCAAGCGATGGCCACCGCGATGGATGCGGGCATTGATAGCGAGTCGGCACTGGCGCTCGCGGTTCGAGCCACCGCACCTTCACCGCTCGCGAGGCAGCTGCGCTACCTGAAGGCACAAGGGCGGCCGCTGGCAGAGGCTCTGCAGGTCGCAGGTGGCTTTGAGCCCGCTGTGTTGTCGATGATCGACTCGGGCGAGCAGGCCGGGCAGCTCCCCGTGTCGCTCCGTGCGGCCGCCCGCTA
>CAJWOS010000696.1 GCA_913044235.1 uncultured Pseudomonadota bacterium | reverse complement strand
TGGTGCCTCTGCAGACACGGACGACACCCTGGATGCGACAGGCACATCCGAGCTGTACGAACAGCTCCAGGCCACCCAGGAAGCACTCGAAATATCGGAGCAGGCACTCTTCGATGCCGAAGGGGAACGCGACGAAGCGCTCAAGGCTCGAAGCAAAGCTCGGCGGTCCGCCAAAAAGTACAAGGCCGCTCTCGAACAGGAGGTGCAACAGCGACAGCGCCTCGGCTCGACCCAACGCCTTCTCCGAGAACGGCTGGGGCGTGCAGAAGAACGGCTCGAGGAGTCCGAGACCGAGCGCCAGACCCTTGTGACGGGCCTCCAAGCAGCCAACGCGGATCTCGAGCGCACGCAGCGAGACGTCCGGCGACTCCGAAGCCGAGAGGACCAGCTGCGGCAGGAAGCCATGCACAAGGCCACGGAGCGTCTCTGCAAGGAACTGCTGCCGGTGCTCGACAACCTGCAGCTCGCCCTGCGCCATGCAGGAGCATCCCCGGAAAAGGTGGTTTCCGGCGTAGAGATGGTCGCCCACCAGTTCACGCAGGCTCTACAGACTGTCGGACTGGAGCGGGTCAGGGCCAGCACCGGCACACCATTCGATCCCATGCACCACGAAGCCATGCAGATCGATGAGTCAGAAGACCACGCTCCCAACACCGTCATTCGGGAACTTCGCGCCGGTTTTGCCTTCCAGGGTCGCCTGTTGCGAGCCTCCCGTGTCATCGTTGCCAGTGCCCACCCCCCTGCTACCGCTTCCCCAACGGAAGACGACCGTTTGGTACAATCACCCAACTCGGGGACTCCGGAGTCCGACCAACTCGGGTTGGAGCCACTCGGATCCAAACCGGATGGCTTGGCCACCCAAGCCCCGGACCTCGACCCATCGGAACCATCGGGCCCCGCGCCTACCGTTCCGATCGACCCCTCCGACCTTACGTCATCCGTCCCATCTGTTGCTTCGAATCCTGAGACTGACGTCTAAAAGAGTCAGTACGCGAGGAGCTTTCCATGTCCCAGACCCGCGCCATCGGCATTGACCTCGGCACCACAAACTCGTGTGTGGCGATCATCGAGCACGGCGACCCCATGGTCATCCCGAATGATGAAGGCACTCGCACGACACCTTCGGTGGTCGCTTTCACCGACGACGGAGGCCGGCTCGTTGGGCAGATTGCTCGGCGCCAGGCCGTGACGAATCCCACGAAGACGCTCTACGCGGTCAAACGTCTCATCGGCTGTCGCTACGACAACGAGGGCGTGGCCCACACACGTGGTCTCGTTCCGTACAACATCGTGGAAGCAGAAAACGGCGATGCGTGGGTCGGTGTGGGTGATGTGAACTACAGCCCGCCACAGATCAGCGCGATGGTCCTCGAAAAGATGAAGTCGATCGCAAACGACTACCTCGAAGATGGCGTGGACAAGGCGGTGGTCACGGTGCCGGCCTATTTCAACGACTCGCAGCGGCAAGCAACCAAAGATGCCGGGCGCATCGCTGGACTTGAGGTACTGCGGATCATCAACGAGCCGACCGCTGCGGCCCTCGCATACGGCCTGGGCAAGAAAGAGCGGGAACGTGTCGCCGTGTTCGACCTCGGCGGGGGCACCTTCGACATTTCGATTCTGGAAATGGACGCCGGAGTCTTCCAGGTGCGGGCCACCAACGGAGACACCTTCCTGGGCGGCGAAGACTTCGACCACCTCTTGGTCGAACATCTCCTCAGTCAGTTCCAGCAGTCACAAGACATCGACTTGCGCCAGGACAAGGTCGCGATGCAGCGCCTAAAAGACGCTGCTGAAAAGGCGAAGCACGAGCTGTCCAGCGCCACCGAGACCGACATCAACCTGCCATTCCTCGCAGTCACCGAGAGCGGACCGGTTCACCTCCAGCTCACCATGACCCGCACGGAGCTTGAGACCCTGGTCGACCCGCTGATTCAGCGCCTCGTGCCCCCATGCATGTCGTGCCTCGACGACGCCGGCTTGGAGGCACATGACCTCGACGCCGTTCTGCTCGTGGGCGGTATGACCCGCATGCCGAGGGTGCAGCGGAAGGTCTCCGAGATCTTCGGCCGGGAACCCGAGCGGGGAATCAATCCCGATGAAGTGGTGGCCATGGGAGCGAGTATCCAGGCTAGCGTGCTCAGTGGAGAGGTCAAAGACGTCCTCCTGCTCGACGTCACCCCGCTCACCATGGGTATCGAAATTGCCGGCGGCCTCGCCGAGCCCATCATCCCCCGCAACACCACCATCCCCTGTCGCAAGAAGAAGGTGTTCACCACGGCTCGTGACAACCAGGACATGGTTCGAGTTCACGTTGTGCAGGGTGAGCGAGACATGGCCAGCGACAACAAGTCGCTCGGCAAGCTGGAGCTCCACGGCCTCCCTCCCGCTCCACGTGGCGTACCGGAGATCGAGGTCACATTCGAGCTTGATGCAAACGGAATCATGAATGTTCGTGCCAAGGATCTTGGCTCCGGCCGCGCCCAGACCCTCCGCATCGTCTCCTCCTCAGGACTCGCCGAAGATGAAATCGACGAGATGGTGCGAGATGCAGAGGTCTTCCGCAGTGAAGACAAGCACCGAAGGGAGCTTGCGGAAGCGAAGAACGAGCTCGACAGCTTGATCTACAACACGTCGCGCTCCTTTGAAGAGTTCGGAGATGACCTCGAGGGCAACGCCGCCGAGACGATCGAAGACGCTCTCGAAGACGTGCTGGCTGTCGGCGGTGTTGAGCGGCAGCGCGCAGCACGTCGTGTACTTCCTCTTGCCGTGGTCATCTTCGTCCCCATCGATGCAGCACATCTTCTCCTGGTTCTGCAGCGCGATCTTCTCGATCCGGTTAGACTCCTTGTCGTAGCGCACGAGGTGGTTCTGGGTGAGCCAGGCCGCACTGGGCGTCCAAGGCGTTTCAAACTGCCCGAGGAGCTTCTTGTTCCAGATTTTGCTCTGGGACTCTCTCTCCGCGTTCAGCATTTCGTCCCTCATGAAATATGCG
>CAJWOS010000695.1 GCA_913044235.1 uncultured Pseudomonadota bacterium | reverse complement strand
GACCCTCATCGTCACCCGATGTACCCCGACTTCGCAGGTGATGGCATCGACCAGGACTGCGACGGCGAAGATGCCACGGTCGAGCAGGGTACTGAAGACGACCTCTACTCGGTGCGTCCCGATGAAGGCGCCAGCCTCTCGCCCTACGCTCCCGAGGCGATGGGCGATGCCCCGACCAACGAGTCCGCCACCGTGGCGACCGGCTGCAGCAGCGTGTCGGGTACCGGCGGCTCCTGGGCACTTGGTCTTCTCGCGGTCTTCGGTCTGATTGGCCGTCGTCGGGACTGAGGAAGCCCGCCCGGCCCAGCGTCAGAGCGACTGGTGATCCGTCACCGATGGCTTGAACGCTTTCACCCAGTCAAAAGAGCCCCCCGCCACTACTGGCGGGGGGTCTGTGCTCTGCAGCCACGCCCGCGCCTCGTCCAAAGATTCTGCCCGCAGTACGCGGACGTCGGGCCAGGTCGCTGCCGCATCGAGCTCTGGCCAGATCCGTGCGTCCTGAACGAGTCCGGCGGCCGTGGGATCGTCGGCAAGATTGACGATGAGAACCACAGGACCGGACCCATCCACGACGAGCTGGCGAGCCGGATCCAGACCATGCTGGCGTGCCGACAGCACCACTGCACCCGGCTCCACACCGACAGGATCGCCAAACCACACCGCCTCAACCTGCATCGGCACATCCACCGACGCGAGCGCCGCACCGAACGCATCGACGCCGCGAACGCCACCGTCTGGCGCAGAGGGAGCAGTCCACCGGATCCCCAGACCCACGACACACCCAGCGAGTGCAACCAGGAGTGCGGGACGCACACTGATCACACAGCCCACTGCCACCGCCAAGAAGGGCATCAGTGCGCGCAAGTGGTATGGACGTAGACCCTGGATTCCGAGTCCCAGCAGCAACACACCGAGGCCAGCAAGGAGAACAACGGCCGTGAGCGAGCGGGTGTGTCGCTCCCACAGGCCGACCAAGAGCCCCACGCCGAGTGCCAGCGCCACCCCCGGACCGGTCTCCACCACAAACCGATCCCAAAACGCGCGCTTCAGCATCGTGAGCCGGTCTACATCCGGCTCCGCGGAACCGGTGGCCACGGTTCCCAGACACTCCATGAATCCTGCACCACAGCTTCCGAGACTCCATAGCCACACAAGCCGAGGCAGAGCTGCCACCACGAGGCATCCCAGAGCCCACTGCCACTCCTGTCGGCCCCATCGCCCCACGAGGCCCACGACACCCAGTGCAAGCCCCGCCGCCATGGGATGCTGTCCGGTGGCCGCGACCGCACTGGCACCGGCGATGCCCGCCCCCAGCCGTCCTCCCAGCCCTGCCGCCAGCAAGGCAAGCGCCACAAGCTCTGGCGCACCGTAGCCTCGGAACGACACCACCAAGGTGTCGACGAGACCTGGATCCCACGCCAACATCAGCCCCGTGACCACCGCACCCAGCCATCGCGTGCGCGACGGAGGCGCCCAGACCCAGGCCGCAGCCGCGCCCAACGGTGCGACCAAGGCACCGAGCACGAATCGAACGGCAAACACACCCTCAAGCGACCGTCCGATGAGGACACACGGCAGGCCGAGAAGCCACAAGCTGTGGCCTCCTTCCGGATTCGGCGGCACCGGCGCCCCACCCGACAGCACGGTCCAGGCCGCGAGAAACTGGCCAAGAGCATCACTGCCCAGCGTGGCTTCCTGAAGATGCTGCCAGCGAATCGCCCCCGCAACGGCCCACATCGCCAGCAACCCACATCCGGCCCAAACCGGGATCCAGCGAGACGGAGATGGCGAAGGAGCAGACATGGCTCGACTCTACGCCACTCTTTCCTCAGCCGTGCTCGAGCCCGAGGGTATCGGCCACATTGTCGGCCATCCGTCCGTGAATGGCCTGCGCCAGGTCGCGCTCGATCCGCCGCTGGGCGAATGGCGCAGTGAGTCGGTCGAGACGCTCGCCCAGGTCTTGGATCCGACGTCGATCGGTGCCCTTCAGTGCGGCCTCAAGGTCGTCAGCAAGCTTGGAGAAATCATCGCCTTCATCCCCATCAAGCAGGTCCTGATCGACCGTGAGAGCCTTGCGCAGAGAGTGCAGGATCTGCTCGCCCTCGATGCGCGCATCGATCAACAGACGCTCATCGATGTCTTCTTCGGCATGATCGATGGCATCGTCGAGCATCGCCTCGACTTCATCGTCGCTCAGACCATACGTGGGCTGCACATCGACCTTGGCCGAAGCACCGGTGTGTTCTTCCTCAGCGCTCACCTTCAAGATGCCGTCTGCGTCGACTGAAAACTCAACCCGAACGCGAGGCATCCCAGCCGGCATGGGCGGAATGCCCAGCTTGAAGTGTGCGAGAGAGCGGTTGTCCTTTGCCAGCTCACGTTCGCCCTGGACCACATGCACGGTCACGTGCGTCTGGTCGTCAACGTGTGTGGTGAAGGTCTGCGACGCCGTGGTGGGGATACCGGTGGTTCGAGCGATGATGCGCTCTGTGGTACCCCCCATCATCTCGATGCCCAGCGAAAGCGGAATGACATCCACCAGAAGCAGATCGTCGGCGAGGTCGCTCTTGCCTGAAAGCAGATCGGCCTGAATCGCAGCGCCGAGTGCTACGACTTTGTCGGGGTCGAGGTCGGCGTGCGGTGTCCGGCCGAACAGCTCCCCCACGAAGCGACGCACAAGAGGCACGCGTGTGGAGCCTCCCACAAGCACCACTTCGTCGATGTCGCCGGGGACAAGCTCGGCATCGGCAAGTGCCTGCAAGCACGCTGCACGAGTGCGCTCCACAATCGGCGTGATGAGCTGCTCAAACGTGGCCCGATCCAGTCCGGCTTCCACCTTCTGACCGTTGAGCGCAACCTCGATGACTGTGCTGTCGGACGCGCTGAGCGCCCTCTTCGCCTGCTCCGCAGCACGAATCGCAGTGCGGAAGGTGGTGCCATCGGCATCCTCGATACCCACCTGCCCGAGCAGGACCTTCGCCAGCGCCTGGTCGAAATC
>CAJWOS010000694.1 GCA_913044235.1 uncultured Pseudomonadota bacterium | reverse complement strand
GAGCAGCGCTTCTTCGCGCACGCCGGCCAGGTGCTCAAGTTCGACCTGTTCTGGGACGACCGCGGCGCGTGGGCCGGCCAGCGCAACGTGTACGTGATGCACTACTACCTCGCCGACGACGCGGTCGAGATCCGCACGCGGCCGCAGCCCGGCTTCGACGTGATTGTTGGCAACCCTCCCTATCGACGAGAGCGCGACCACAAGGCGTTGCTCGAAGAGCTGGCCACCACTCCATTTGGCCGCAGGTATCACGCAGCCCGGATGGACCTCTGGTACTACTTTGTGCACCGCTCGATCGAGGTTTTGCGCCACACCGGCCGGCTGTCATTCATCGTAAACGCCTACTGGACCTCTGGAGCCGGAGCCGAGAAGCTGATCGAGGCATTTGAGACCGCCGCCCACTTGGAAGAGTTGTTCGTTTTGGGCGACCTACCGGTATTTCGCGAAGTCTCCGGAAGGCACCTGATCTTCAGGGCTGTCGGTCACGCACATGGCCGTCCCGCACGGATCCGGGTCGCCCAAGGGCACGGCGAGACCTCTGCCGAACCATTTGTAGAAGGCTACGCGAAGGTGGTCGAGTACCAGAAGGAACAGGCCGATCTGATCCGGAACGGCCGGGTCGACCTGGAGCCATCCGCAGCCGCGTTGCTCACCAAGATTGAGCAGGGAAGCCCCTTAGGCGACCTGGGGCTAGTTCGACAAGGCATCGCCGAAAACCCCTCTACGGTGAACAAGAAGACCAACCGCCAGTTCAACGAACGCTGGACCGTGGGGGAAGGTGTCTTTGTCCTCAGTCCGACCGAGCACGCGAACCTGGACCTCAATACCGCCGAGCGTGCGGTGATGCGCCGGTACCACCACCTGTCTGACCTGGGACGCTATTATCTGGCCGCCGAGCCTTCGAAGCATCTGATCTACACCACCAAGCGCACGGCCCCGACACTCGACGGACTTCCGGCCCTGGAGCAGCACCTGGAGCGCTTCCGTCCCATCATGGAGCGACGGCGAGAAACCCGAGCGGGCTCGAACGGATGGTGGCAGCTGCACTGGCCTCGCGACGAACAGCTATTTGTGCGTCCGAAGGTGGTTTGTCTCCAAATGGCTGCGAGGCCATCGTTCACCGTGGCGACCAAGCCCGTGTACGTATCGTTCAGCACCAATGTGTTTGTACCGAACCACGGGACTGCGGAGTCGGTGGAGTACTTCGCGGCACTCTTGAACTCGCGACTGCTCTGGAAGTGGTTCCAGCACAACGCCAAGCGTCGAGGTGTGGGTCTGGAGATCAACGGCCATGTTTTGCGCCGAAGTCCCATTCGCCGCATCGACTTCAGCATCCCCTGGGAGGCCGACCTTCATCGCATCATGGTCAGTCGAGTCCAGACGATGCAGAACCTGACAAAAATCCTCCGCTGCGCCCACGAATCCGGAGAAAAAGACCGGCTCCAACAAGCGCTGCAGTCCCACAACGCACAGATCGACCAGGCAGTATTCCGCCTCTATGATCTCGATGCATCGGAGATTCACGAAGTATTCAAAGCGACCAGGATGACGGAACGCACGCCAAGCGCCGAACCGATTCGTCCCCCCAAACGCGGTCGATAGTGACGGTCGGCAGCCCAGAAATTCGTTGAAAACGCAAGTCGATTGCAATAGCTCATGCCTACATCCCGCGCCAAAGCGGGACACGCCCCCCGTTAGCGAGCTTACCCATGTCTATTGGTGACTGCACACCGCGGTCGGTCTCGAACAGAATCTTCGCCGTCATGCTGCCGGCATTCGGCCCCCGGTTCGGAGCAACACACGGCAACCCCAGCAGCATCTCGTCCCATGATGCAAGTGCGGTCGGAGGTGCACCGTGACCGAAGAAATCGTCGACAGTGAGAAGCTCCACGATGTGGTGATTGTTGGCGGCGGAGCCGCGGGCGTGGGTGTGGGCGTTGCGCTCCGCGACGCTGGAGTCGAAGAAATCCTGATTCTCGAGCGCTTCATGGTGGGCACGTCGTTCGCACTCTGGCCAGACGAGACCCGCTTCATCACACCCTCCTTTCCATCCAACTCGATTGGCATGCTCGACCTCAATTCCATCGCCCTGGGAACATCCCCAGCCTTTACGCTCGGCGTGGAGCACCCAACAGGTGAGGACTACACGCTCTACCTGACTGCCGTGGCCCACCACCATGGGCTGCCAGTCCAGCGGCGCACGGATGTGAAAAAGATCACCAAAGACGGCGGCGAGTTCCAGCTCGACACCAGCAAAGGCACGGTCCGCGCCCGCCACGTGATCTGGGCAGCCGGCGAATACCAGTACCCAAAGCGGGGCGCATTCAAGGGCAGCAACCTGTGCACCCACACCGCCACCGTCCGCAGCTACGCTTCCCTCGAAGGCGACGACTTCATCGTGGTGGGTGGCTATGAAAGTGGCATCGACGCCGCCTACCATCTGGCGTTGCGTGGCAAAAAGGTCGACGTATTCGATGCGGGCTCCCCATGGACATCCACGGAGTCCGACCCCAGCGTGGCGCTCTCCACCTATTCGCAGGAGCGAATGCAAGACCCGACCTTCGGTGAGAATGTCACCCTGCATGCGGATACCCGAATCGTTTCCGTGCTTCGCGACGACAACGGATATCGGGTCTTCAACACCATCGGAGAGGCCTTCAGCACACCCGTGCCGCCCCTATTCGCCGGTGGCTTCAAGGGCGGTCATCCACTGCTCGGCCGGCTGTTTGATCTCCGCGATGACGGGCTTCCCTTGCTGAACGAAAACGACGAATCTACCGTCACCTCTGGACTCTTCCTGTGCGGCCCTTCGGTACGCCAGGGCGACCATATCTTCTGTTTCATCTACAAATACCGCCAGCGCTTTGCGGTCGTTGCCAAAGCCATCGCCACTTCGCTCGGACTGCCCGCAGAGGGACTCGAGCGCTATCGTCGGTGGGGCATGTACCTGGATGACCTCTCTGAGTGCGGCGAGGAGTGTGTGTGTTGACCACCAACCAAGCCCCATCCGCGGCCTCCCAGACTCCGCCCTCC
>CAJWOS010000693.1 GCA_913044235.1 uncultured Pseudomonadota bacterium | reverse complement strand
GCCTGCGTCAGCAGCAGCTGGACCGAATCGAGGGAGGCGAGTGTGCGGGCGACCTCGGATGGACGAGCGGAGGGATGAAGGACCGCGAGCGCACGGTCGATGGCCTCGGGTCCGAGCAGGAAGCGAGTGCGGCGTGTCTTCGGGCCTGGAATGAGCGCTGCAGCGGCCCGGCGGTCTTCGGGCGTCAGGCCGCCAGCGAGTACCGTCCACGCGCCGTCGGCCTGGACTGCGAGAGGTTCCTCTGCCGCTTTGGGGTGATGGGCCGTGAGGCGCCGTGCGGCTTTCACGAACAGGGCGAGTCGACGCAGCAGGGATGCATCGAGCTGCCAGCGGGCATGGAGAACGGGTACCAGCTCCCATGTGTGCAGCAGTCGCAGAGCAGCCACCGGATCTGGCTCGCGCAGCAGTCGATCCAGCTCGGCACCGAGCCGGTCGGTGGACAGCGGATGAAACGCATCACGTTGCAGGGCTGCTGTGAGAAGGGCGCGGGTATCCGTGGTGAGCGTGAGGTCGAAACGCGCGGCGAATCGAGCGGCCCGGAGGGCGCGCGTGGGGTCGTCGTCAAAAGACTGACCGTGCAGCACCCGCAAGACTTTTTGCTGCAGATCGCGTCGCCCGTCGAAGGGGTCGAGGACTTCGCCAAGTCGGGCTGGATGCAGGCACACCGCCATCGCGTTCAAGGTGAAGTCACGCCGGTGCAGGTCGCGCTGCAGCCGGGCGGGGGCGACCACGGGCAGGCATGCAGGCTGGGGATAGGTCTCGGTGCGGGCAGTGGCGATGTCGATGGGTTCGTCGGTGGGTCGCCATCCTGGGGGCGTCCACTTGGCGGTACCGAAGCTGGAGTGCACGAATGCTGTGCCTCCAAGTTGGGTCGCAGCGGCTTGAGCCAGCGCGGCAGCGTCGCCTTCGACCACCACATCGGCGTCGCGCACCGGCTTGCCCATCAGCAGGTCCCGCACGCTGCCTCCGACCAGCCACGGCGTGGTGCCGCGCTCGACCGCCAGGGAGCCCAGAGCAGCAACCATCGCCCATCCGTTGCCCAGTGCTGTGCGCAACAACTCGGGTGCAATCGCAGGGAGGGTGGCGACCTCGGACGGCGTCGGGGGGGCCACGAAGGGTCCGGTCAGCCGAGGCTGACGTTGAGCACGCCGCCCGTGAGCAGCGCCGCGACTTCGTCGACGAGGTCATCTGGCTGTAGTGGTTCGCCAGAAAGGTTGGCGAGAAATACCGGTTCGCGGACCATTCCGAGAATACATCGAGCCACGATACGGGGCCGGTCGGTGCGAACGATGCCCAGTGCACGGCCGGTGGCAAGGGCGCGAGCAAGGCGCTCCTCAGCGGCAGTATAAAAGTCTCGGACAGCGGCATCACCTTCGGCATCGATGCCCACCGCTTCGGCGAAGAGCAGCCGCACCACGTCGGGACGCATCACGGCTTCCACAACGTTTTGCACGTTCCGACGTGCTTGGGGCGCGATGGACCGAGTCACGTCGATCGGTACCACCGCTCCTGCGAGCTCCGTGGTGAGCTCGCCGAGAACGGCGGTGAACACCGAGCGCTTGCTCTCGAAGTAGTTGTAGAAGGTTCCACGAGCGACGCCGGCTTCGCGAATGATGTGCGATACACCGGCTTTGTGGTAACCGCGGCTGGCGAACACGCGGCGGGCCGCGGCCAGGAGTTGGCTGCGGCGTTCCTCAGGTGACAGTGGCTGGGCACGAGACATGGCTTCGGTGTAACGCGCACCATCGGGACGTGGGCTCGTGTAGAAGCCGTGCAGGGCCCGTGCAGTCCCTTGACGACCTACTTGCGGCTGGGCTACCGTGGAATAGACTGACGTGTCAGTCACTTGTTGTTCAGACGCGCCGGGCCACAAAACCGGTCCGACGGGAGCACCGATGAGTCACAGTCCTTTCGACGAAGCGCCCATTATGGCGGAAGACAGCCCCGCGGGCGATGTGCACGCGGCCGTGGCGCAGCCGCCGGCAGGCGGTGTCACCGAGCCGAGTGTGGACTCTGACGCGGGCCAGTATGCCCACGTGACCTCCGTGGCGATCGGCATCGACATCGGCTCCACCACCGTCAAGGCCGTGGTTTGTGACCCCGACACCCTGGAGACGCTCTGGTCGGACTACCAGCGGCACGAGACCCGGCAGCCCGAGATGGTCGTCGAGTTTTTGGTGCGCATCGGCGCAGCGTTCCCCAAAGCACGCGAGATCCGGGTCTTCGTGACCGGGTCGGGATCTGGACCGCTGGCTGAGCCGCTCGGTGCGCGCTTCGTCCAGGAAGTGAACGCTGTCACACTCGCTGTGGAGCGCCTGCACCCCACGGTGGGCTCCGTCATCGAGCTGGGCGGACAGGATGCAAAGATCATCATGTTCCGCGATGAGGTGGATGAAGAGGGCGACGCCACCGGTGGCAAGAACGCCATGACCTCGATGAATGACAAGTGTGCGTCGGGCACTGGTGCCACCATTGACAAGTGCATGATCAAGGTGGGCATGCCGCAGGAAGAAGTCGCGAAGATCACCTTTGACGCTGGCAAGCTTCATCACGTGGCGGCCAAGTGTGGTGTGTTCGCGGAAACGGACATCGTGAACCTTGTGAAAAGCGGTATCCCTGGCGTGGAGATCATGAACTCCCTCGCCGATGCCATCGTGCACCAAAACCTGAGCGTGCTCACTCGCGGCAACACCCTGCGTCACGAAGTCCTGCTGCTCGGTGGTCCCAACACCTATCTGCCATTCCTGGTGGAATGCTGGCGGCTGCGCATCCCTGAGACCTGGGAGTCCCGCGGCTACGACTATCCGAAAGATCGCCCCATCGAAGAGTTGATTTATACCCCTGAAAATGCCCAGTATTACGCGGCATTTGGTGCCGTGGTGTTCGGCATGGCGGAGAGCGTCGACGACCCGGAATTGGGCAAGTACAAGGGTCTGAACGGTCTCAAGGACTACATCCAGCACGGGCGAGGTGCTCGCCTTTCAGGCACAGCGCTGGGGCCACTGGTGAATACCGAGGGCTCGGACTCCTCAAGCCTCGACAACATGCTTGAGCTCCT
>CAJWOS010000692.1 GCA_913044235.1 uncultured Pseudomonadota bacterium | reverse complement strand
TCGCCGTTGGGCACAGACGATGCGTTTCCTCCCAAGTTTGCGGCGCTCAGCCGCGCGCGAGCGAAGGCTATCGCATCGTGGTTCGCCCAGAACGGCTTCACCTACCCGATCTACTTTCAGGGATTCGGCGAGCAGGGTCTGGCAGTCCCCACCCCCGACAACACCAACGAGGCAGCGAACCGACGTGCCGCCTACATCGTTGCAGCGGAGGTGCCCCCCACCTCGAGGGCCATCCCGTCCCAGACCTGGAAGGCCCTGTAGACGCGAGGCTCCTTAGTTCTTCACAGCCTGCTTCTTGACCAGGCGCCGCCCTACGCGCACCGCACCGTTGTGTGCGATCGTGTACTGCTCACCGGCATGCTTGGCATCAATCGTGTACTCCTTGCCACGCACATCCACCTCGCCATTCGGTCCAACCACAGCTGCGGAAGGCGCTGCCTTGGCGGAGGCTGCAGGAGCGGCCTTCAGCTCTTCAAGCTCCGCACGGAGCTTGGCAACCGCCCGGTCGGTCTCGTCGGCGCGAGCGAGCGCCTGGACCGTCTGCTCGCGTGCATCCGAAAGGTCCCGCTGCAGATCGTCGACCGTGGACTGAAATCGGCGCACTTCATCTGCGAGATGCGACGCGCGCTGCTCGGCGGCCTCCAGTCGGGGCGACACCGCAGCCAAGCGGGCCTCGAGACCCTCCAGCCGGGTTCGCGCGGCGTCGAACTCGCTGCGATCGACAAGACCACGCTCTTCCAGCACGGCCTCGACAATCGAACGGACGGGCGAGTCAACGGCTGATGTGGCCGCTTCAGAAATGGTCGAAAACAATGAACGGACAGCCATGGTTCCTCCAGTGCGTTCAGAGCCGCACGCGTAACCCGCCCCACGAAGCACATCGCGCTTCTCCTGCGGCCATTTACGGCGCAAATACCGCGTAAGAGCCTGGACAAACAGGTCGAGCCCTCGGATTGTCCGCGTTGAGATCGGTCAAGAAGACCATGGGACCGGTGCTATCCACCGCCGCATCGTGACTGGCCCAGACCAACCAGCGTCCATCATGGCTAGTGAGCGGATGGCTGCGCACAAACTGCTCGAAGAAGTGGAGATGAAAGTACGTGTCGCGAGTGGGAACGCAGCGGCCCAATGAGAGGGCCTCTCCATCCGGCTGTCCGCAGTGCCACTGGATGTGGCGCTGATCGCCTTCGTGGGTGACCCAAATCGGCTGCCCATGTTGTGGGCGCCAGAAAAAAGCCACGACAGGTCCATCGATAAAGGGCCCTGGGTTGTCCGAGCCATCCACCGAAACACACTGCACGGTGGTGTAGGGACTGCCATCGGCATCTGGCGCCGCCGCAAACGCCACGCGCGCTGCGCTTTCCGATGGAACGAGTGCCACCAACCCATCCGCAACGCCGAGCCCCAAGACGTCCTCTCCGTGGAGGTCTGCGCTCGCAATCTGGGAGTGCTGGCCACGCTGCACGACGTAGAGCACCCGCTCCTCGGCGCCCACGGCCACCGCAAAGGGCACGCAGAAATTGCTCGGCGGAATGCGGAACACCACATCGTCATCGTCACCGACAACATCGCGCACCTCTAACCGCGCATCGCCAGACCCATTGTCGCCAATGTGAAGCACCACCCTGCGCCCATGTTCGGCCCAACCAAAGAAGAGCGGGCTGCCCTCAGCGACCAGACGCAAGGGCGAAGCCTCCGCTCCAACTTCGGCGATCCACAGCTCCAACAACTCCTCGAACTGCACCAACACCGCGAGGCGCATCCCGTCGGGACTCCACTGGCAATGGATCGGCATTCGGTCCACCAAAGGCGCAAAGCGGTGCTCTCGAACGCCATCCACCTCGACCACCGCAACGCGAGTCTCGGCATCTTCCGTCTCGCTGAAGCTCTGGATGAAGCACGCGATCTGCGTTCCATCTGGTGACCAACAAGGCCAGGAAGCCGACGAGCCGGCCCCTTCCACACCCCACAGCATGCCCGTCGATGCACGGATCGACCAGGTAAACTGTCGGGTGGCGGTCGTGCCGTCCGGAAGAATGGTCAGGACGTGCAGCTGTCCGTTCCGTCCGACATACGCGAGGCGATGGCGCTCAGCGTCAGGCACCGAGAAGCCGCCAGGCAACAAAGGTTTGCACGCTGATACACACCAACGGAACCACCAACCCGGCGATGGCCGACGGGCGAAGCCCCATCACGTCATTCCGATCGCGTGCCATTTCCGTGTTGACTTCATCACGAAGCGCCACGGGCAGATCGGCATGCAAGCGAACCCGTACCGCATGGGCCATGGCTGTGTCGTGGTTCGCCCCAAAGCTCGCGAGTGCCGTTCCGAGCCCAAACAGCCCAAACATGACCACCCAGACAGGCCCCCCTGAGACCATCTGCAGAAGAGCCAGCACGAGGAGAAGCCCGCCCGTAACGAGGAGGGGGGCCCCAATCCATCGCAAGCGTGCATGACGGATGGCGACTTGAATGTCGTTGACCTCGTCTGTGCCAGTGGTCATGGCCGTCTCCGGGAGGATCAGTCTCGGAAGACGGTGCCACGGGTTGCCGAACGATTCAACCCGGCGACCCAAGAACTCGCGAATCGACCTCACACGCGTGGAATTAGTCGCGCTATTCGCATGGCGAGATAGTAGCGCCAACCGTACGCACCCCAGCACACCTCTCGAGCCCATGGGTGCCCAACACCACCGTATCGGTGGTCTACTTTCAGATGGAGATGCCTCGATGGCGGTCAAGGACTACCTGTTTACCTCGGAGTCGGTCTCGGAAGGCCACCCGGACAAGATGTGCGACCAGATCTCGGATGCCGTACTCGATGCACACATCGCCGTGGACCCGCACGCGCGTGTTGCGTGCGAAACGCTAGTCAAGACCGGCTACGTCATGCTCGCCGGCGAGATCACCAGTCGGGCGCAAGTGGACTACCCCTCCCTGGTGCGTCGGGTAGTCAACGGCATCGGCTACGACCACAGCGCGAAAGGCTTCGATGGAAACACCTGCGGCGTCATGGTTGCGGTGGAACAGCAGAGCCCCGACATCAGTCAAGGGGTGACCG
>CAJWOS010000691.1 GCA_913044235.1 uncultured Pseudomonadota bacterium | reverse complement strand
TCGCGCTGTGGTGGAAGGCAGTGGCCGCTCCTGCGGATTGGAAGGCCTGGTCGGTCCGCACCGCCTTCATGCGTCTTGGCACAAGCCAGCTCGCCCCCAAGGTGTCCACCACGCCCCCCCGCCCTCAAGCCGTCGTCGAGACCGAGCACCTGCAAGCTGCGGCGCGCGCAATCATCGCGGCAGACCGCTTGCCCCGCACGCTCCCCGGTGGGCTGAACCTGACCGAAGCGTTCGTGGGTCTGACAGCCCTCGCCGCAGAGCCGGGGCACCCCCGGTACACCATCCCTGTGGTGACGCCACCCACCGACCCATCGCAGTCGATGCTACGAGAGGCGCTCTCTCTCGATCCCGCCGACCTTCAGGCGACCGCTCGCCAGATCCTGCCCAGCCTGGAGCGACAGGCCCCCGGCTTGGTCAACGTCGGCCCACACACCTTGTCTACCGGGGAGCTGCTCGTGGCCTTGGCACACGTCGCCCTGGACCAGCCGCCGGTCGCCCATCCGGTCCGAAGTCCCGACCCGTATGCACCGGGAGGAGGATGGGGCAGCGTGCGGTCTCCGTGAGTGGAGACCCTGATGCTATCGGCCCAGCTGATAGCTCTTGCTCAGATCAATCGCTTCACACATCTGCGAGAACTTGGTCTTTGCGAGCACCTTGTTCATGCAGTCCAGCAGCTCATTATCGACTTTCTTCGACGGCTGTAGGTCGATGGCCGCGATGTTGCCGGTCTTTTCCACCTTGATCGACACGCGAACCGCAGCGCTGAACTTCTCGTCTTTCTTCAGCATCCGGTCGGCACAAGCGGAAAACTGGGTGCCAACCTTGCGCATGACTTCCCGCGCACCGTCCTTGATGCTGGAGCCACACAATACGATGCCCTGAATGGATTCCCGTGGACCTCCCCCCACACCGATGTCGTTCAAGCTGCTCTTCCGCCGAGGGGCAGGCGCAGAAAGCACACCGGCTGAGCGGGGGCTGTCGAGTGCGGCATTTGGATCCTCTCCGAGGGAAGGCACATCCGGAACAGCCGCCCCCCCAGCATCACTGAGTGGAATCGTTGCGATTTCAGAGTCGTCTGCACCCAGTTTGTTGGTGTCGGGCAAGGCCGCGCCGATGCCCGCAGCAGGCTTGGTGACCTTCGGCTTCTTGGGTTTCTTCGGCTTCGGGGCAGGCTTCTTGGGTTCCGGCGTGGGAGTCGCTTCCTCCTCGTCATCGAGGTCGATGGTCAAGAACTGACCCGACACCTTCTTGTATGCATCGGAACCCGTAGGAATGGGCTCCATCGGGGCTTCTGCTGGGGTGTAGACCACAAACGCCGCACCGGCAGCCAACGCCCCAACCACCAAAACCGCAGCGATCCGCGCAGTGGAGGAAGTCTGATCCTTGGCGGCCTCTGCAGCCGCCTCGGCCGCACGAGCGTCTGCACCCGGATCCGTGGGAGCCTCTTCGCCCGGGATCTCGATCAGGCATTGGGGACACCGACCACCAAAGGTGAGGATGTCGTCATCGACTTCACCCTGGCAGAATGGACAGGCACCCATCGGACCTCCTCGCCAGCCTCCGACCCTCGGAAGCCTCCACACCAAACACTCGAACCCTGCACCGTCCATTCGGTCGTCAAGGCGGGGCCTCCGATGGCGGTACCCGACAACAGTCGGACGCCGAAAAGAAAACCCAAGCCCCAATCTTGACCAACTGCATCCTCGTGGACGGTTCTGCACTCCCATGGGGAGGGCATGGTTCGACGAGGCTGGTCGAGACAGACCTGATGACAGCAACATGCTGCCAAGGTTCCCGCGGGAACGCCGGCTGCTTAACGGAGCCCGTGCCCCGCGTCCGTTTCCAAGCGTCACCAATTTGTCGATTGGCGATGCGTCCAGTACCGAGGAAGCCACTTTGTAGCGGAACATCGGCACGTGGCGCCCGCAGCGATTACGACACGCGCACGGAGGCCGCTAATGAGCAGTACTCGCGACTTCATCGCCGCTACTTTTTCGGATGGGCTGCTGCCGGTCCTGCGCCGGCCCGTCGAAGACGTCATCTATGAGACCCTCGACCAGCGGCAGATCCCCAATCGAACCGACTTCAAAGAACTGCGCGATCTCGTGCTCAGCCTGCGCGGGCAGGTCACAGGGATGGCCAGCGGCATCCGGCGGCTTGCGGAGGGCGCTGACCAAGCCACCGACGACCTCGCCGACCAGACGGAGTCGCTCGAGTCGCTTCAGGAGCAGCTCGTGGCTTTGACCCGACGCGTGGCGAACTTGGAGCAGGAAAACCGAAACCTCGCGGAGCAGCTCGCTGCGCAGGCGTCGTCAGCCGATGCCGTAAGTGCTGTCGAGGGTGATGACGCAGACGTTGCAGAAGGCGTGAAATAGAGCACCTGGCACCACGCTACCCGAGCGTTCCCGAAGCCACACGAAGAGCAAGCCGGGAAAGAATGTGGCGAAGTGCCACCACTGCGGCTGAACGAGCGAGTGCCCGAACGCAAACAGAAGGTTGGCCACGACCGCGCCCACGCCGATCTGGGCCCCCAGCACCGACCAGCGACGCACGTGCACTTCGTTGAGCCGTGTCTGGAGGTAGCCCCGATAAAAGAACTCTTCCGGGATCGCGACGAAAAATATTTGGTAGAGGACCAATGTGCCGAACTGTTCTGGCAGCTCCGAAAAGGAGGGGCCCACGGAACCCAGCATGTCGACCAGCGACTGGTTGCGGGGCCAGAGCCACCCCCAGTCCACTACGCCTGTCGTCCAGGCTCGCTTCCCGAAGCGCAGTATGTGGGGGAGAAATGCGTGATAGAGGTGATACCCAATCAACCATGGCACCAGGATGACTGCGGCAACTCTGGCCGCGAGGCGCGCCGCAGCCCCCCATGCATCCCAGTCCCGGAAGCGGGGAATGCTCAGCCGATACGCCCAAGAGTCTGCGCCACGCCAATGGCAGAGGACGACCGGCGCGTAGATGAACAGCAGCGGAACCACTGCAAGCACCCAGTCCGGGAGTCCAGCGCCCTGCTGGAGCTCCATCGTCAACCGAATCAGGAGCAAAGTGACCAGCCAGAGGCAGCCCACCTCAAAGTAGAAGACCGCGG
>CAJWOS010000690.1 GCA_913044235.1 uncultured Pseudomonadota bacterium | reverse complement strand
GGCAGCTTCCGGAGCCTGTCCAGCTTCACCGAGCTGCGCTTTGAGTGTGAGAAGGACGCGATCGGGCGCAAGTTCCACATCGTCACCGACACCACCAGTGTGCTCGACCACTTCACGGGCACCATGACCTTCCCCGCCGCCGCAGGCACCTTCACCGCGATGTCCGACGACACCTCCGACCTGGCCGCCGACCCGGCCAGCTGGGGCTACTACGGCGGCTTCTACAACGTGGGCCTCTGGAGCCACGAAGACACCGGCGCGATGCCCGCCAGCGAGCGCCTGTCCAACCACACCGTCTTCATCGGCTACGACGCGCACTGGAACGTGGGCTTCGACGGCACTCGGTGGGAATGCGACGACTTCGTCAGCACGACCACCGCGCCGGGCACGGCGTACTGGTACATCTGGGTGCGCTGAGCACCCCCGGCACGGGCCGCTCCTGCATCGACACTCCGCCGCATGCAGACCAGAGAGCGTGGTAGGTTGGATTCATGCAGAAGACTTGGCTGACATGGGTGTTCCTGGTGATCGCTGTGGTCTCGACCACTGCGGCCCTCTGGCGGCTCTCGCAGCCTGCATCGCCACAGCATGAAGAAGTGGCCAAGGCCTTCCTCGACGCCATCGACGCCAACCAAGACGGTGTCGTCTCCGAACGGGAATTCACCCTGGTCTCGACTCGATCCGTACCCTTCTCCATGGTCGACATCGATGAAGACGGTGTGGTCACGGCCTGGGAACTGGAAGTGCTTCTGGTGTCGCTGTCGCCCTTGAAGAAGGGACGGCTGGTCCAGGTGTTGTAGCCAATGGCCACCCAAACCGAAACCCCACATCAAGGCCCCTCCCGCACGCGGTCCCTCCTGGTGCTGGCCGCAGGCGTACTGGCGGTCAACCTCCTGGTGCTTTGCGTGCTGTACCTGCTGCCCATGCCCGACCCGAGCACCCTCCCCGGGCGCACGCCAGCCCATGATGTCCAGCCAGGCTCCCCCTGATCTGCGCTGGTCTCTACCGCGGGGAGTGCGCCAGCCAGAGCGGGTCGACCAACAGCATCATTGCCTCGAGCTCATGGGCCTCGATGTGTCCGCTTGCATCGAGATCGAAGACCCCGAGCGGCGTGGCAGCGGGCGCTCGTCGGCGAAACTCCAGCTCGCCCAGGCGACCATCTCCATCATCGTCCATGGCAGCCATCAAGGCCATCGTCTGCTCGGGATACCGAAGCGACGGTGGACGCAGCAGATGCACCACAGCGCCCAACATGATGGCGGCGGCCAGACCGAGAACAACCCATCTCACTGGTCGCTCCGGGCCGCAGTGTGGGCCTGCCGCAGCACCTGCTCCGCTTCGGATGACAGTGCGCCACCCTCTTCACTGCCGACCCACTGCACCGTGTCGCCGCGCGCGATGAGGCGGCCGTGGCGGCTGCGCCAGCTCTGTTCCCCACGAAGCGACTCGGCATACACCACGCGGTCGGGATCGGTGCCCGCCGCCAGAGGGGCACTCAGCTCCGCCGGCACCGAGAGCTCAGCCAGCGAAAGCACCGAAGGCAGCACATCGGTGAGAGCGACCGGATCGGTCACCACACCGGGAGCCTGACCGGGCGTGCGAATCATGAGCGGCACGTGGATGTTTTCGTCGTGCAGGGAGAAGCGGTGGTTGAAGAAGCCATGGTCGAGGAGGTCTTCTCCATGGTCGGCAAGCACAACCACCGTGGTGCGCTCCGCCAGTCCCTGCGCCGCGAGGTCTTCGAGCAGCACACCCACAAAGAAGTCCAGGTTGCGGATGGCAGCGTCGTAGGTGCCCTGCAAAAAGGCCAGGTCTTCGGCACTCAGCTGCTGCCCCGGGTGGGTCTCCGCATGGCGCTCAAGCTCCGTAAAAACTTCCGGGTCGAGGACATCGCGACCCGACGCGCCCGTGAGGCTGCCCGGCAGAAATTCCGGGTAGTACCGGTCGCCGTAGATGCGCTCGACCGTGAGCGGATTTCGGGCAAGCTGGAGCAGCTCTCCTTCGTAGTCAGGGGTGTCGGGCCGAAACAGCGTGCCCGGCTTCACATAGGGGGAATGGGCATCGTAGCCGTGCACAAAGAGCAGGAAGGGACGGTCTGTTTCCGCGAGTGCCGCCAGCCGCTCCTGTGCCCGCGGAACCGTTTCCTGAAAGCTCGAGAAGTCCTGCATCGACTGGTAGCGCTGAAAGCCCACGGTGAGACCGAAGCCCGGCGAGAGGTGCCCTCCCGCTACGATGGCTTCCGTCTGATAGCCGGCACGCGAAAGCAGCGATGCCAGGGTGGGGGCATCGGCGGGCAACCGATAAGACAAGTACGACAGGTCGCCCCAATGCGACGGATTCCGCCCCGTGAACAACGCGGTGTGAGAAAAGAGGGTCTCGTTCGACTGGGCAAATGCCCGTGAGTAGACCATCGACTCGGCGGCGAAGGCGTTCAGACTTGGGGAGAGCGGATGGCCGCTGGCATCCTGTGCGCCGATGTGGTCTGCCCGAACCGTATCCATCGAGATCACCAAAAACGACATGTCCTCATGGACAGGCACTCGGCAACCGAGCACGTTCAGCGCGATGAGCCCGGTGAGCAGCGATGGAAACCCTTGGTGCATCCTGCGCGCCGAGTATCCGCATTGTAGACTCGGAGCACACCCACACACCGCCATGTCCATGAATGCCTCCACCACCCGGCTCCTGTCCGGGCTCGTTCTGCTCAACGCCATCTTGATGGCATCCATTGTCGATCGGTACAAGTCGCTTCAGCAGGCGTGGAGTGAGCACCAGATGGCGCACGAAAGCTACACACTGCTTCGAAAGGATCGGTTCCATTGATGGACAAGGTAATTGAGCGCACTGTCGCACTGCTGTTGCTGATCAACGCCGCGGTAATCTGTTGGGTTGCTGGCTCGATGGCCTTGCAGTGGTCGGGCTGGTCGTCTGAAGTCCTGTCGCTGCCGCAAGACACCGTCGGCGGTCCCGAACAGCACCTGCCCCTCGCAGGCATGAATGGAGCAGACTACCCGCCCAAAGAGGCCTGCCTTCGCCTGAACGGCTTTGTGATGGAGATGGCGCGGGCACTCGGCGGGAACTTTCCGGTGAGCCCCAAGCAGATCG
>CAJWOS010000689.1 GCA_913044235.1 uncultured Pseudomonadota bacterium | reverse complement strand
GCCGACCTTGATGGCCCCGCTGAATCGGGTCGACGAAGTGCACTTGAAGCCCCCCGCACGGGCCATCCGCTATGCCCTGGAACAGAACCTCGGGCTGGTCCGAAAGCACAAGGTTGCGCGCGAGATTGGCCGCCTCAGTCCCCTTGATCGCAAAAATCTCGCGCGGATGGACATCCGCATTGGCACCCAGCTCGTGTACGTCGACACGCTGATCAAGCCCGACGCCATGGTGGCCAAGGCCGTGCTCTGGTGTGGACACCGAAAGCAGAAGCGAGTGCCTCCGCTTCCCCCCGAGGGAGCCGTCAGCACCCCCAACAAGGGCTCACGCGGCTTTTTGGAAATGCTCGGCTATGTGCCGATCGGCCCACGAGCCATCCGCGCCGACCAGTTCGAGCGTCTGCTGATGCTGATCCGCCGGGGCACCCGTGAGGGCCCGTGGGAACCACCCGCCGCCATGCCTTCGTGGTTCGGGTGCACCCGTCCCGAGCTGCATGCTGTCATTCATGCGCTTGGGTTTCCCCGCGACGACGAAGGGCGCTTTCTGCCACGCCCGCAGAAGCCCCGCCGCGGTCGTCGTCATGGACGGCACCGAGGTCGTCGCCGATGATCCTCCCCGGCCCGGCCGACCTGAGCAAAGCACTGGCCCGCCACCCCAAGCGCGAGATTCCTCCACTGCCGGGTCGACGCAACCATCGCCATGCGGGCATTCTCTTGCCGCTCCGATGGCAACACGACACCATCTTGCTCATCGCAACCCGACGCACCGCCTACATGCGCGATCATGCCGGTGAGGTGGTCTTTCCCGGTGGGAAGCCCGACCCCTCCGACCCCGACCTCACCGGGACCGCTCTGCGCGAGGCGCGCGAAGAGCTGGGCATCGATCGCGCAAGTGTGCTCGGCACCCTCAGCGCCATCCCGCTGTTTACGTCGGACTTCCGACTCTTCCCCACCGTTGCACACATCAGCGATGCACCCCTCCGTCCAAATCCGGGGGAAGTGTCGGAGGTCTACAAGGTCGATCTCCGCACCACACTCGAAGCCGACCACATGCTGGCCATTCAATGGCCTGAGGAAAGCGGCTTCCCGCCCTCGCCGGTGTTTGAGATGGGCGGCCGAGAAAACCCACTGATGTATGGCGGCACCGCCATTTGCTTCTTTGAGCTGCTCGAGGTTCTCTCCCAGCTCACCGGGCACCCCCTCCCACCACTCGACACCACGCGCTGGGCCTGGGACATGACCACCATGCGCCCCATCCGACTCGACGCTTCCTGAACCGTCGTCGCGAGGACGCCCCTGCTCTTCAACTCGTTCGATTTCCTCGTCTTCTTCGTGGGCTTCTATGGCCTCTATGTGGCCGTGCGTGACTCTCTGCGAGTCCAGAACCTCCTGCTGCTCTTCGGGTCTGCCCTCTTCTACGCATGGTGGGACTGGCGCTTCCTGTCCCTGCTGGCGGTGTCCACCCTGGCCGACTTCACCATCGCACGCACCCTTGCCCGAACCGAGCGCATCCCGACCCGTAGGCGTCTGGTCGCTCTGTCCCTCGCGGTCAACCTCGGCATTCTCGGCTTCTTCAAGTACGCCGGATTCTTCGCCGACTCCTTCGCCACCGCCATGGCGGCCGTGGGCTGGTCGGTCGACCCCTTCACACTCGACATCATCCTCCCCGTGGGCATCAGCTTCTACACGTTCCAGACCCTGTCCTACACCATCGACGTGTACAGGAAGAAGCTCGAGCCCACCCGCAGCCTGCTCCAATTCGCCGTGTTCGTGTCGTTCTTCCCCCAGCTTGTGGCCGGTCCCATCGAGCGGGCGAGCCGATTCCTGCCACAGGTCGCACGACCGCGGGTCCTCACCCCAGCGGCCTGGGAATCCGGCCTGGTTCTTGTGGCCTGGGGACTCTTCAAGAAGGTGGTCATCGCAGACAACGCGGCAAACCTCGCCAACCCCATCTTCGACGATCCAAGCGCCTACTCTGGGCTCGATCTGTGGCTCGGTGCACTGGCCTTCACCCTGCAAATCTACGGCGACTTTTCCGGCTACACCGACATCGCCCGCGGACTGGCCCGCTGGATGGGCTTCGAGCTGATGGTGAACTTCCGGCTGCCGTACTTTGCCCGTGGCCCATCGGAATTCTGGCGGCGCTGGCACCTCTCCCTGTCCACGTGGCTGCGCGACTACCTCTACATCTCGCTGGGGGGGAACCGCGGCGGCCGCGCCCAGACCTACCGCAACCTGCTGCTCACGATGTGGCTGGGCGGCCTCTGGCACGGTGCACGCTGGACCTTCGTGCTGTGGGGCACGTACCACGGCCTGCTGCTGGTCCTGGCGCGGATGCTGCGCCCGTTCACGGTGCGCCTACCCGACCGACCGACCGTCGCTCTGGTCCAGTGGATGGGCATGTTCGCCTTCACCGTCATGGGATGGATCCTGTTCCGCGCGGTGTCGATTTCGCACCTCATCGCGTTCGTCAGCGGGCTCGGGCTCGACACGTCGCCCCGCTCAGCGGAGCGTGCATTCCGACTGGCTCTGCTGTGGGGACCACTCTGGACAGTGCAGCTGGCGCAGCACTTCACAAACGACCTGATGGTGATGCGGCGCGGCCACTGGCTGATGCCCATGCTTTTCGTGACCGCCTGTGTGGTTGCCACACTCGTGTTCGGAGTGCACGAGCCGGTCGAGTTCCTCTATTTTCAGTTTTGAGGCCTCCCTCCCGGAAGCGTGAAGGGTCCAAGCATGCGCAGACCCGCCGCTCCACGCTTTCTGCTCACACATTCCACGCGCGCTGAAACTGCTGCACCACTACATGCCGCGCCGCGGTCAGGATTGGCTTGAGTTGGGCTGCGGAGGTATTTTCCATGTCGATGTGGCCGACCGGCGCACTGATGGCGTCCAAGAGCTTGATGGCTTCCTGCCGGACATCCGGCGAGCTCGGCACGAGGCCCACTGCGATGTCGAAGATGGCGAGCGCCACGCGATCTTCCTGCCGCGCAAGCAAGGCCTCAATCTCCTGCACCTTGTAGTCGGACTCGTCGTCGGGCGCCATCCGTCCCCCAGCCTGCGGATTGAAGAGCTCCGCTACTTTCTGCGCGCGATTGGCCGCATCGGATTGAGGCTCGCA
>CAJWOS010000688.1 GCA_913044235.1 uncultured Pseudomonadota bacterium | reverse complement strand
GCCGGGAGGAAGGGGGCAGAGGCACTGGTCACCGCGAGGCTGGCCGCGTGCGTCAACATCATCCCGGGGGTGGAGTCCGTGTATTGGTGGGACGGGAAGGTCAACAGCGACCCGGAGCTCCTGCTCATGATCAAATCTCGAGCCGGGCACCTCAGCGAGCTCACGAAGAAGGTGATCTCGGTGCACCCGTACGACGTGCCGGAGGTCATCTCCGTGCCGATCACCAGTGTGATCAAGCTAATCCTGGCACGGTTTGAGACCACGCATCCCGTGGCGGAGCTGCTGGCCGGACGGCTGGGCCCAGATGGGAATATCGAAGCGTTTGCAGCACCAATTCCGCCGGTCGCACCCAACGAAGCCGGCACCGAGCCAGTCCAGCCGGTGTCCTGACCCTGCGGCCGCCGCCATGGCTCCTCCGGCCACTGCGGCCCCACAAGCTCCGCGCCAGCAGCCGCACTCGTCTATCCAACACCCTCTCTTGAGAAGGGGCTGGTTCCGACTTGGGGTCGTCATTCTTCGGGATACGGGTCCGGTCTACTCAGCCAGAGACCGTTCATGAGACCGAATCCCCGAATGGGTGTGTTGCTGATTCAGCTCGGCACCCCGCACGACCCCAGCGTACCCTCCGTACGGCGCTTCTTGCGTGAGTTCCTGTCCGATCCCCGCGTACTCGACATCCCTGGCATTGTGCGTTTCTTCCTCGTCAACCTCATCATCGCACCCTTCCGCGCTCGAAAGTCCTCGGTCATCTACACAGACCTCTGGAACATGAGCGACAACCGGTCCCCCATTCTCGTGCACACACGGGCCCTGACCGAGCAGCTCAACACCCAGCTGTCCGACGATCGAATCACCGTGCATATGGCCATGCGCTACCAGGGGCCGTCCATCCCCGACGTCCTCGAGGAAATGCGCGTCCAGAACTACGACAAGATCCTCGTCGTTCCTCTCTTCCCCCAGTATGCATCGTCGAGCAGTGGCACAGCGATGCAGCTGGTGATGGAAGTGGTGGCCAAGTGGTGGGCGATCCCGCATCTGGAGCTGGTGAGCCAGTTCTACAACGAGCCCTTCTACGTAAACACCCTGGCGGCGCAGGCTCTGAAGCACGATCCGGCCTCGTTCGACCACGTCATCATGAGCTACCACGGCCTACCCGACCGCCATGTCGACAAGGTCTACGAGGGCGGCACCAACCTGTGCAAAGACCACAACTGCGAGCAGAGGCTCGATACTGAAAATGGCCTCTGCTACAAGGCAACCGCCTACGAGACTTCGCGGGCGATCGCAAAGGAGATGGGCCTGTCGGAAGACGAGTACACCGTGACCTTCCAGTCTCGCCTGACCAACGCCTGGCTCACCCCATTCAGCGACGAAGTCATTGAGACCTTCGCTCGCGAAGGAAAAAAACGGCTGCTCATTCTGTCGCCGTCGTTTGTGGCCGACTGTCTCGAGACGCTCATCGAAGTGGGCGACGAATACGCTGAAATCTTCGCCGAACACGGTGGGGAGAAGGTGCAGCTGGTCGCGAGTTGCAACACCGAGGAGACTTGGGTGCACGGGTTGGCGGGCTTCATTCGGGCGCGACACCTCCGCCCCCCCTCGACGACCTGAGCTCGATCAACGTCCAACGCGCGAGCGGTCGCACGGGAGTGGAGAACCCCACCTGCGATGAAGGCCACCCCTGCTTGCGATACAGTGGTACACGCGGCAGGTCTGCTGCTCCACCCTTGGAGGCATCCGTGGCCCGCACACTGTTCACCTTCTGCGCTGCACTGCTCTTCGGATGCAGCGCTTCTGGCGGTCCCAAAGCCACTGCTGGGTCCCCGGCCGACTCCGCCGCGCCGCAGCCTGAAGACACCGCGCCACCAACCGACACGCCATCCGCCTTCACGTGTCCAGACGACATGGCGCCCGTGCCGGCCGACGAACCACTCTTCTGCATCGACCGCTGGGAGGCGTCCATGACTGCGGACGGGCAGGCACTCCTCTCCCAGGAAGGAGTGATTCCGCAGACTGGAATCACCTTCGATGAGGCGCGCGAACTCTGCGCCAACTCCCCTGTGGTGATCGACGGCGAGACCGTCGGGTGGCGCCGAATGGCCAGCCTGACCGAGTGGGGAGACGCCTACGACGGCGTGGTCGGCGATGGGGGCTCGACCTACCCGATGGGTGAGGAGTGGCCGGTGGACGTCTGCGCGCTGCCCACGGAATCGGGGGAGCCGATCTACGACGACCTCCAGCCCACGGGCAGCCTGCCTGACTGCGTGAGTGCGTTTGGTGTCTACGACCAGGTGGGCAACGCCTGGGAATGGACCGATCCCAACGCCAGCATCGACGTGGCCACCTTCCTCGAAAGAACTGCAGCCGAAGGCTTGAGCCTCTCGGTCGACGAGGCTGGCGTCATCACCAGTGAAAACGAGCGGCTGGATGGCCTGGTCCTGGAAGTGCCTGGGATCCGAGGCACCCTCGGTCTCGTCGAAGGCGGAGTCGTGGTGGCCCTCGATGTGGTCTATGAAGCCCGGCTTCCGTTCGAATTCACGGGCTTCATCGGGGTCGCTTCGCAGAGTGACCGCGGACGCACCACCATCCTGCCCATCGTGCTGGAGCAACCTCCGGAAGAGTTCGCCGAGGTCGACCAAGCGACCATCACCGTACGATGGTCAGAAGACGGAGCCCCCATCACCGCGAAGGTCGGCTGTGCCTACTACAGCGGCGGACCCGGCGGATGTGGAACCGACGGGTGGTTCAGCGGGCATCCACACGATTTCAAGGGCACCATCGGCGTGCGGTGCTCCGCCGATCCGGTTCCCGTTCCTTCGCCCTGAGCCGAATCGCATCGGTGGGGTGGAGGGACCTCACTGACCGCCGTGGCCGTGGCCATGACCGTGATCGTGGCCGTTGTCCGCGGGGGCCGCGGGGGCCGCGGGGGCCGTAGCCGCCGGGGCGGGTTCCGTGGGTGGCGCGGCGTCATGGCCGTGGCCATGACCGTGATCGTGGCCGTTGTCTTCGGAGGACACAGCTTCCGGTTTCGGCTCCGCGGGCGGCGCAGCGTCATGGCCGTGGCCATGACCATGATCGTGGCCGTTGTCTTCGGAGGACACAGCTTCCGGTTTCGGCTCCGCGGGCG
>CAJWOS010000687.1 GCA_913044235.1 uncultured Pseudomonadota bacterium | reverse complement strand
AGGGCTCACCTCGTGGCCGGGGACGCGAAGGATGTCCGCGAAGGCGTGGGAGGCGAGGATGACGCGAGGACCGCCGTGGGTGGGCTTCGAGTGAGAGCCCGGCGGGCACCCAAAGGTCTGGACGCTCGAGTGTGACGGCGACGGCATCATCTGGGCGGGGACCCTGCCCGCGGCGCTCTTCCGCTCCGACGACGGCGGCTCTACCTGGGTCGATGCGGCCCCGGAAGCGCCCTTTCGCTACGCAACGGGCGTCACCATCGACCCGGCCGGGGTCACGCACGCATCGGCCCTGGACGGCGGTCTATACACCATGCTGGATGGCTCCTGGCAGTCTCAGGGCGGACCTTCCGACGCCCTCGGCGTGAGTACCCACGAGCAAGGGGTCAACACGATCAGCGCCACCCGAGGCGTCTGGCGACGAAACAACCGGGGCTGGACAGGCGTGGGGGACGGACCGATGGTGGGCCTCACCCCCACGCTCGCACTTGGACTCGACGGCCAGGTGTACCGACTCGACGACCACGACGCCGGCGCGGGCACACCTGCACGCGATGCCACGGTGCACGTGGCGCTGTCCTTCCATGTCAATCTGTACCATTCATACCGTGGTGACTCGAACACCGACGACGGCTACGGCATCGACCTCGACGTGATGCGCAACAGCCTGGACTGGCTGGAGCAGCATCCTCGCGCCCGTGCCGACTGGGATCTCGAGACCTACTTTTCCCTCGGCGACTGGATGCAAACCGACGGCGCCGATGTCCTCGCGCGTCTTCAGGAGCGTGTCGCAGAAGGCGTAGACGAGGTGCGCCCCATGTCCTGGAACAACGGGGCCATGGCGAACCACACCGAGACTGAGTTCAAGCTGGCGATGGAGCGGGCCATGGACGACCTCGACGACCAATTCGGGCGGCATGTGCCCGGTGTGCAGCCGCAGGAGTGCATGCTCACCGCCGACCACCTGTCTTGGTACCCCGAGGTCGGCATCGAGTGGGCCACTCTCTTTTACTCCGGAACCCCCTTCACAGCGCTGCGATTCGACCACGAACTCCCCGCAGAGGCGCTGTACAACCCCTTCTTTCTGAAGGACCCCGACTCTGCGGCACAGCTCACGACCGTTCCGGTGTACCACCATGCCGACATGGTCAACCATGGGGGTCTGGCTGGCTGGGCGACCCAGATCCACGAGAACCATTCCGAAGACCAACTCCTGGTAGTTCACTTCGATGCCGATGCCGAGTCCTGGGAAGCGTTCGAGCAGGAGCTCGCCGCCGTCGAGGCGCTCGACTTCGTCGAATTCACGCTGCTGTCAGACTACATCGACGCCCATCCACCCACCGAGACCGTCGAACTGGTGGGGGATGTAGCCGACGGCACCGGTGATGGATTCCAGTCTTGGGCAGAAAAGGACTTCAACCACACGCTCACCACAACCATCCACCAGGCAAGGGAATGGGCCACACGCACCGAGGCCATGCTCATCGACACCGACGCAAGCACAGACACTGAAGCGGAGGTGCGAAGGCATCTGGCCCGCGCCATAGACGCTCGACTCCTGGCGCTCTCCACCACCAACTTCGGCCTGGCAGCGCCCGTGCTGCATCCCGACCGCATCGCCAGCGCCACGGAATTCGCAGAGACCGCACACACCGAGGCCCTTGCTGCCTACCAGCTGATCGCCGAGGTCCACCCCCCCGAAGACGGCGAGCTGCGAGTCCACAATCCACATCCCTACGCAGGTCAGGCCCTCATCGAGACCACGGTCGAGGTGCCACTGGAGATCTGGTCGGAACATGGCATCGACGGTGTGTTCGTGGCCCTCGACGGCACACCCCTCGCGGCCGAGACCACTGTGCAGGATGCCAGCACCGACCCGGTCCGCGTGGATGTCCGATTTGCGCTCGCGCTCACTGCCCACAGCACCGAGCGCCTCACTTGGGGCGCCGACGCCACGCTCACCCCCGGCGAGGGAGACGCCACTGCGACCACGCTGTTCGACCAGCTTCCTGTCGACACTCCCTTCACCGAATGTGCAGGTGCTCGCGCCGCAGCGACCAATCCCACGTCCATCGCGCCAGCAGTCGACCCCCATTCCGTCGTGACCACGGACACACGCACGTGGGATCTCACCTTCTGTGGGCAGTCCGAGGTCGATGCACTGACCTGGACCGCTGAGCGGATCACCGGACTTGACGGCATCGTGTGGACCATTGACGCCGACCTGCCGGATGCGACCGGCGGCACCGGCACCGAGGACGCTCCATGGAACCTCGATGCAGAGTCCGTGGTGCTCTCTCCGCTTGTCTGCGCCGACACGGCCACTGCCCTCGACTGGTACACCTTCGGTGAGCGTGTCCGGACTCGACCCGTCCGCCCCCACCAGCACACCTGGAACGGTCAGGCGGTCAATGGATGGCTCTCGGTCACTTGTGCAAGTGGCACCACCATCGACATCAGCCACGATGCGATGCTGCGGACGTCACTCGCCATCGCACCAATACGCACGTCGGGAGCGAACACCATCATCGCCCCGCTCGGTACCCTCTGGGGCGACCCGATACGGCACAACGTTCGAGCGACCGGCGGACACGGTGCAGGCGATGTGATTACCTCAGTGGTCGGCTCCCAGTTCCGGCCGGCAGCACCCGACTGGTCTGGGAAGACCGTTCGCTACCGCTTGCTGGTGGGTGAAAATGGCGCTGCCGACGCTGGCTCCCTCGCCTTGTTCGCTCACCCTCCCCTGGTACGGGTCGGTGCCCATCCAGAGTCGGTTGTCGACGACAGCGACCCTCCTGAGGACACTCCCGAACCCACCCCCTGAACCGCAGGGTCGGCCCTCAGTCCGCTGCGTCGCCGTAGGTCTTCAGCTCACGCTTGGGGGCGTTCACCTCGACCGCTACCGGTAGTGCATCCGAGGCCATCGGCGTGGACTCGAGCGCGCCAGATGGCGGTGGCGGAAGCTTTCCGACCATCCCGTCCATCCCATCCACAAGGGCCATCACGGCGTCGTTTAGCTCGACCGGATCGCCCTTTCGCCCCATGCGCTGCGCCAGGGCACCAAACTCAAACTCCAGCCGCAAGGTGGCCAGCGGATCCTGCTGTCGCAGGACGGGCTCGAGCGGCTCGAACCACGTGCGGTAGGCCGACTGCACTCGTCCC
>CAJWOS010000686.1 GCA_913044235.1 uncultured Pseudomonadota bacterium | reverse complement strand
CCCTCTTCGGAGCCTGGCTGCTGCTCACCCTCCTGCCTCATCACCGCCTGTTCGCCGACCCCACAACGGGGCTGAATGCGCGCTTCCTGGCCGATGCCGCAGTCCCCCTCTGCGTGGCGGTCGCCATGGGACTCGCCACCCTGCCCGCCCGAGTGCGCACCCTGGGCACCGGTCTGTTGCTGCTCACTCTGACCGGTGCGTCTGTCGACCGGGTGCTGGCCTGGCGCGCAGGCGCCGCACGGGTGGAAGCATCGCGGAACGACGGAACCCTGCACACCCTGCCCGCAGCCATCGACGGCGTACCGGTGCGCGCAAACCTGCTGCCCGCCCTGGAGCAGCCTCCCTGGACTCGGTGAGCAGACCACCACCGCAGCCTTCAGACCGCCCCCCAAACACAGGCAGCGCCATCCTGCGGCGCAGAGGCTCACCAAGCATCACATTCGCTCACACTTGCGCCCGTCGGCCGACCGTACCTTGCAACCAGGAGGTTCCCGACATGCCCAAGTCCGCCCATCTGCTGCTCCTTCCCTTCGTCTCTCCGCTCCCCTTCGTGGGGTGTGCAGACGTTCCGATCTCCACCGAGGAAACCGCCGCCGGTTCGCCGGCCGTGGAGACCCCGACGCTCGATGGCACGCATTCCGCCGTGGATGTTCAGCCGCACATCGAGCCGGAACCCACCGAGCCTCGCCCCCCGCGGGAGCTGTCGCCCGGCCCCCAGCCGACTCCGCCGCTCCCGCCGGAATGGGCACATGCCGGCCAGGTCCCCACCACCGCCTGGCAGCTTGCCGCGAGCGACGATCGCATCCTGGTGTTCTCGGAAGACGGACTGTTCGAACATCAAGACGGCGCCTGGACTTCCCTGCACGACCGCTTCGGGACCGTGACCGGCGTGAACGCCGTGGACGGAGCCGTGGCCGTGACCACCGCGGAGGGTCTCTTTGTACGGGAAAGCGGTGCCTCCTCGTTCGAGCGCATCCATGCGGTGGGCGAGGGACACACCTTCGTGGTGGGTGGAGACGCGGGACTGTTCAGCTCCGACACCGCCTTCGACCGCGCCTGGCAGGTGTGGCCCGAGCTCCGCGACGTGGGGCCCAGCATCGAGACACTCTTCAGCAGCTGCGGGACTCAGGTGCAAGACGGCCGCCTGGAGATGTTCTCCCTGCACCTGGGGGAGTGGCTGGACCTGCCGCTCCCCAACCCCACTGCCCACATCTTCGAGTTCGCGGCCACCGACACCGAGCGGTGGGTCTTCGGCCACCGCTCCCTGTGGAAGGCCTCCGCAGAGGGCACGGACTGGACCGACGAGGTGCACCTGCCCGAGCTGAGCTTCCACATGGGCGTCAGCCAACATGGTGACGTCATTTTCACCCAGACCGACGGCACGGTTGGGTGGACCACCGATGGTGGCGAGCACTGGTCTCTCCTCGATGCCATCGGCCTGTCGCTCTGGACCCCATCGCACAACCAGCTGTTCTACATCCCGCCGTCTACCGCCCGGCACACGCCGGCCTTCCAGGAGGACTCGGTCATCCGCAGCCGCTCGCTCTACGACGGCCCCGAGTCGGACCACATCGTGGCCGAGCTTCCGCCTGCGCCTGTGTTCATGCCCCGTCTCACTCAAGACGGCGCAGCTGTCCTCACGTCGCGCCGGGGTACGTCTCTCCACGATGGAGAGGAGACCACATACATCGGGGGCGTGCCCGGCATGCTGCTCCACGACATGCTGCCGGCAGATGGCGACCGTCCCGGCATCTGGATCGTCACCACCGGGGAACCGGCCTTTCAAGACCTCGAAAGCGGCCTCTACCATCGAGGCGCGATGGGCTGGCCCTCCTGGCAGTACGACGCCACCTCCATCGTGCAGACCCCGGACGGCCTGATGGCCTGCACCGGATCCATGTCCGGACACCAGCCGCATGGTGCGGGCGTTTGGGGCCGGGCCGAGATCGACGGAGACTGGGTGGAGATCGGCATGGACTTTCCGCGAGAGGGCGCCCATCCGGCCCTTTGCTCGGGCATCTTCTACGCCGAAAACACGCTCGTCGTGTCCACCACGGCAGGCATTTCGAAGCTCGACCCGCACGGCCGGTGGCAGCCCGTCGCCGGCCTGGACGGACTGTTCGCGCTCATGGACAGCCCGCTCGGCCAGTGGGCCCTCACGCCGGACGGCCTGCTGTTCAGTGACGACGGGTCCGAATTCACAGTCGTCGATCCCACCGGAGCCGACATCGAAAAGATGGGCTCCCTGGACGACGAGCTCGTGGTGCTCAGAGACGGCACGCTCTTCACGGGCATCCCCGGAGACTGGACCGCACACCCCGTGGGCGACGATGAGGATGTGCTCGACTTCGACGTCCGTGACAGTCAGATCCTGGCCGTGACCGATGGCTCTCGAGCAGTCCTGTTGTCCATGGAGTAATGCCCTCCAGGCTGGAGCCAGGAAGCGTGCCATGAGCGCATGCTTCCCCCGTGGTGCCCATCCCAAGCCGCGAGGAGGGCCCTGTGGAGCGCTGGGAACAGCGAGTCCCATCGGCCTTCCCCGCCGGCAATCGCGTGCGACCGCCTGCGGTAGACTGCCCGCATGGCACTGCTCCAGCTCCCAGACCGCACGGTCGATCTCGAACAGCGACGGGTCGTTGGTGCGACAGAACACCGCCTCACCGAGCTGGAGGTGAAGGTGCTGTCGCATCTGGTGGACCGATCCGAGCGGCCGGTGAGCCGCGACGAGCTGCTCGTGGATGTGTGGGAGTATCGACCCGGCGTGCGCTCCAGAGCGCCGGACACCCTGGTGAAGGGACTCCGGCGCAAGCTCGAGCCAGATCCAAAGCAACCGGTGCTGATCCTTGGCGTCTATGGAAAGGGCTACCGCTGGGCCGGACCTGGCTTTGTGCGCTCTCCGGTCGCACAGTGGCCTCCCCGCACGGCCGGATTTTTCGGTCGCGTCGACGAAGCGCAAGAGCTCCAGTCCCTCCTGGAGCAGCGGGTCCCATGCATCGCCGTGCTCGGTCCGCCTGGGTCCGGCACCTCCCGACTGGTGCAGCAGGTCGCCCCCCAGGATGCCGTGGTGGTGCGCTGGGTGCCCGGATGGACCGACGACGCGCTTGCAGACGCTCTCGCCGCACGACTGGGCACGGCGCTCGACCAGGCTCGCTCCCAGCTCGTTGTGATC
>CAJWOS010000685.1 GCA_913044235.1 uncultured Pseudomonadota bacterium | reverse complement strand
TAAAATGCATGCGTTCCATGATGTGACAGACGCTAGTGGTACTAATAACTTTAATGAAAACTATCTGGACAATATGATTAATGATGAAAAAATCTGGCGACCCTTTTTGAGGAATCGGCCTGCATTTTCGGCTGTTTTTCCAAACACCACCACGGAGTGCCATTCCGTGTGGTCGCCCCAGTTGCCATCGCGGTCTTTGCGTCGTTCGGTGGTCGCAATGCGAAGGTTGCCGATGGAATTGCCGCTGGCGGTGGTTCGGATCTCGGGGTCTTTGCCGAGGCGTCCGATGAGAATCACCTTGTTTACGGTCATGTGTGCTCCTACCCGCCGGTGGTGGCGGTGGGTTTTGGGGAGAAGATGGGCTCGTTTGAGGGTTCGTGAGAAGAGTAGGTCGCCCGATCATGGAATGACGGACAATATGTGTCTGACAGCTGCGATCACAGGCCGGCAAAGCCCTCGCCGGACGCCACGAAGTCGGCCACAAAGGCCGCGTATGCGGACGCAGACTCAGGGGAGGGCATGCCGAGTGGGGCACAGGCCCGCACAGACTCGTTGACATAGCCGGGGTCGCCTGGTCCGTAGAAGTGCAGTCCGTAGTTGTTGGGCGCGTAGAAGGTTCCTTGCTGGGCGGAGCCGCCCCAGACTGCATACTGGCCACCGCCGGGGATCAGGATCCCGGTGTCGGTGTAGTAGAACGCGCGAATGTCTTCGCCGGCTTGTTCGTCGAGCACCGCCCAGGTGCTGCGCACCATGAAGTCTCGTACGCCGTACGGGCTCTCACAGGAGTCGTATGTGCCAATGGGAGCGCCGGGAGTGAGGTCGCCCGGCTCGCAGAGGCCGTCTCGAAACTCGAAGCGGTCGTAAGGGTAGCGCCAGTTGTCGGGGCCGGCCGCGGCATGCATCAGCTCAGCCACGGTGCACAGGCGACGGCCATAGCTACCCACCATGGTGGCCCAGCGCTCCACGGTGTCCCAGTCGAGCGCATCGCTGGGCCATGGCTGCCCGTCGCCGGGAAAGGGATGACGGTCGATGCAGAAACCATCCAGCGTGAAATCATGGAGGACCACCTGCTGGCCTGCATACTGTTCCATCAGGATCGGATCGCCTTCGCCGAGCTCGCCCTGCAGCGGTGGAATCTCCACCATCCCATCGGGGCAGTTGCCGCGGAGGTCGGCCTCGGCATCAGCAGTGTCGGCACTGGTGGCGGTACCGTCCGCTTCGCCTGCAGTGCCCGTGGGGTTGTCGTCTTTGTTGGAGCAAGCCGCACAGATCCCGATCAGGAGGCAGGCGGAATGCGCTGCGTGCATCACTCTGCACCCGTCTCGCCGGGGAACTCAGACGTATACATCCGCACGCTGCCTTCGTTGTTGAAGTTGTCATGTCCGGGGACGCCGTAGACGACGTCGGCTTTGCCATCATTGTTGAAGTCGCCGAGAGCCATCCCTTGTCCGACGCCATCATTGACAGAGGCACCGTTGAAGGTTCCATCGGCGCTGTTGAGAGACCGGCTCGCCGATGTGGTGGTGTCGACCAGCAGCCAGGTGACGCCGGAGCCTATGCCATTGGGGGGATTGCCGGGTCCGCCCACGAGGATGTCGTCGGTGCCGTCTCCCGTGACGTCGTGACCGGAAACCAGGGTGGACCCTGCGAGGCCATCGATGGCGCTGCCGGAGTAGCGCAGGTAGCAGTCGTCTGATGCACCGCCGGAGCTCGTGCAGTTGAGGGTGCCGCCCGATTCCACGGAAGTGCCGCGGTACATCTGGAGCTGCCCAGCCCGTGTGATGGCCCTGGGTGCACCGATGATGAGCTCCTGACGACCATCGGTGTCGGAGTCAGCAGACGACTCGAAGTAGGTGTCACCAGTCGCGACGGCCGTGCCGAGCGCAGACCCTGCAACGCCTGGAATCGTGGTAATCGCCAGGTCCACGACGCTCGTATTGCCCAGCGAGCCTGGCTCGATCACGTAGACTGCCCCTGCTCCCGAGTTGACGCTGGGGTCGCCGATGACAAGCCACGATGCCCGCTGGTCGTCACTGTCTGAGAGTTCATCGAAGCGGCCCGCGCCCAGTGAAGCGCCGAGTGCACCGGAGGCGGAAGCACCGGTCAGGATGTAGTCAGCGTCGGCCGCAACGATGGACTCGTGGCTCGAGGATCGGAAGGCGCCGTCGAAGACATACACCGCGCCGCCGTTGGCCCCGGGGGCCGAAATCACGAGGTCGGGGGTGCCGTCGTCTGTGACATCCGCAGAAAGCACACTGGCACCGAGCTCGGAGTCCGGGTCGTCACCAACGACCTTGAGCACGCCATACGTGGTGACGTCGAGTCGCGTGAAGCTCGATGAAGCGGTCGAAAAGACCCAGGCTGCACCCAGAGAATCACCCGATTCTTCGTAGCTTGGCGTGCCGAGCAGGGCGTATCCGGTACCACCGGCGTATTCCGAGAGCAGGTCGACCGCTTCGATGGGGCCGCTGGACAGGGTGGTGAGTGCAGCAGTGAGGACGCCGGGGTCGGCGGCCTCGGTCACGACCCGTTGGTTGGTGAGCTCCTGGCCGTTGATGAACGTGACCATGCCGTATCCGGCCGTGGTCACACCATCATCGGATGGCTGGACCACCGCGAGGTCGTCGTAGCCGGAGCCATTGAGGTCACCGGTGGCGAGGATGGAACCGATGCGGTCGCCGGGACTCTTTCCGTAGACCACACTGCCCAGAACATCCTGGTCGGAGGTGAACTCGTCAAACAGCTCGTCGCAGTCCGAGTCGAGTCCATCGAGGCGCTCTGCAGCACCCGTGAAGATGGTGGGGTCTTCGTCGTTGCAGTCCGAGCCGGTGGAGATCTCGCCGAATGCGGGCTCGCCGTCGCCGTCGGCGTCGAAGTCGTCAGCGCCATCGCAGTTCTGATCGATGCCGTCGTACCAGATCTCGGCGGGAACCGAGGGATTGATCTCTTCGTCGGTGTCGTCGCAGTCCGTGCCCTCGGCGAGGTGCAGAGACGAAGCATGCCCGTCTGCGTCTTGGTCGAAGTCGTCGTCTCCGGAGCAGTCCTGATCGACGCCGTCGTACCAGATCTCGGTGGCTCCGGGGTAAATGTCGGACCGGGCGTCGTTGCAGTCGTCGCCGTCGGGGGCGAACTCTGCCGCCTTAAATCCGTCACGGTCGGCATCAAAGTCAGCCTC
>CAJWOS010000684.1 GCA_913044235.1 uncultured Pseudomonadota bacterium | reverse complement strand
CGCACGGCCCGCACTGCCCGCACCGCCCGCACCGCCCGCACCTCCCGCGGCGCACGCACGGCCCGCACGGCCCGCACGGCCCGCACGGCCCGCACACTGTGCACGGCCGACGGCGTCCGCGCAAATCTGCCTCTCCCCCACACCTCTGGAAACGCCCTACTCGACTCGCCCCTCGAAGAACCAGTCCGAGCCATCCTGTTCAGACTCTCCGGCTTCCACCCAGTCGCTTCCCTCGAGCACCATGAGGGTCTCGCCCGAAGCCCCCACCATAATGGATTGTCCCTCCAGCTCGGTCCAGCCGAAGCGCTCGCAAGTCGACCCCTCGCCTTCGGAGACGTCCAGCGCGCCGTACGTGAACGCATATGCGAAGGCACATGCATCACACCCAGCTGCCGAAACCGCGCTGGCCACGCTGTACTCCACCTCGCAAGTCAGAGTGCCATCCTCCGACGCCGCGTAGAAGCCGAGCGCTCCCCAGTCCAGCGAGCCATCGACCAGAGCGGCTTCCCCCCAGAAATACCCTCCCGCCTCCACGTCTTCGTCGTCTTCGGTCTCCCCAGCCTCGTCCTCCGCACCATCGTCTTCGTCGCCGAGGTCTGGCAGGAGCCACCAGGACTCCGTTCCATCCGAGGATGCCGACGGCTTCCCGCACCCCGCAAGTCCGATGGCCAGTCCACCCAGCACGCTCCATGCTCTCGCGCTCCACTGCATTGTTGCCTCCGTACACAGTCGTCTTTCGTTTCGATGCAGGGACCGTCCGTCTGTCGCGACCGGTCTGCTGTTGCCCGCCTCTGCCTGCACTCAGCCGGGCTCGGGTAGGCCACCTCGTACCGAGATCCGGTCCCCCGACTTGCTCTCCAAGGTGTGGACCCCCACATGGTCGGTCTCCACGCCCATGGCGTTCACCACGTCCACGAGCAGGTGCTGGTGGGGTAATCCACTCATTACCGTTCCTCCCGAAGCGCTGAGCATCTCCACCGGCGTGCCCTGCGTCGGCCAGTGACGGTACTGGCCCGCATCGAAGTGCCACCCACCGCCGACAGTCAGAGCGCAGTACTGGTCGTAGGCGTGCCAGCCGTTGCCGAGCTCGCCGCCCCACACGATGAGCGTGTGATCCATCAGCGACCCACCGTCGGGATCCGGCACCGCTTCGAGCAGGTCCACCAGGTATGCCAGCTGCTCGGCGTGTTTTCGCGTGTAGTCGGTCATCGCGTCTGCGGCCTGCCGGTCTTCGGCGATGCGATGGGCAAAGTCGTTGTGCGCATCGCCCGAAAGGTACCAGCCCCAGCCAAAGTCGTCGGAGGCCAGGTCGCCCAGCGAGAGGGAGATCACCCGCGTGTGGTCGCAGGACAGTGCCGCTGCGGAAAGCTCCGCCATGGCCTGCCACACCATGTCGTACCCCTCTGAAGATGAGGCAAGCTGGTCGATGCCCGCCACGTCGCAGGCGGCGTTCGACAGCCCCGTGATCCGCTGCTCAAGCTGACGAACCAGGTCAAAGTGCACCGCAAGACGTTCCCGGTCGATGGTCCGCATGCGCTGGGTGGTCTGGCGGAACTCTTCGAGGGCAAAGTCCAGCACGCTGCCCTGCGCTCGCACCAGAGGATCCGACGCGGATGCCAGCCCAAAGAGTCGGTCCCATGCGCGTCTCGGATCCTCTTCGAGCGGCAGCTGCTGTGCCTGGCCCGCGTGGCAGATGGGCCGGCCACCGGCCACGCCGAGCTCGAGCGATGGCAAGCGGTCGGGTCGAGCAATCTGCGCAGCGACCAGTTGGTCAATCGACGGCTGGGTGGAAAACAGGTCGCTGCCGGTGAAGTACACCCAGGCGCCGGTCCAGGCGTGCAGCCAGCCCTTTTCGTGTCGATAGCCGGCCAGATCAAGCTCCGCGCTGGTCATGGAGAGACCGTCGAGGACCTGCAACCGACTGCGATGGGGAAACAGTGGCTCGAGGGCGCGGCTGAAGTCGCTGGACGACAGGCCCGTGAGGTCTTCATGGAACGGCTGCTCCCCGGTGCGCCCCCGCGGTCGCATCTTCCATCCTTCGTAGACGGTGCCATGGCTGGTCGACAGGATGATGAGGCGCTTGGGAACCTCAGATGCACCCAAAGCATGGCGCCCACTGGCTGCGATTCCTGCGGTGCCAAGGCCCATCGCAGACAAAAACTGACGTCGATTGAACCGCATATCAGTGACCCTCCGTCGAAGCGCGGGTGCGAAACAAGTCGCTGCGAACAATGGCAACGAGCAATTCCTGGACGCTGCCTCCGGAGCTCCAGAAGCTCTGTTGAATCTCCACGAGCAGGGGGTCTTCCTCCGTCGTGAGGTCTCGACCGAGCGCGTACCGGGTCCAGTTGAGGGCATAGCAGTCGTGCACGGCCCGACTTCGAGCGAGCTTCCGCCCCAGCTCTACCGGCCCCGCAAAGGAGATGGTGCCTTCGCCCGGCAGTGAGATGCTGCCCGATCCATCCACAGGCTCACCGTTGTCGGTGTCGCGCCAGCCTCCCATCGAGTCGTAGAATTCAAAGGCGAATCCGGCACCATTGATGTGGATGTGGCAGCCCACGCACGCGTCGGACGACGTGACGGCCTCGAGCCGCGCACGGTTGGTCGACTCGACATTGAGGGTGTCGGGTGGGGCCGCACCTTCCGCGCCCTCGGGCGGCTGGCCGAGCTGTCGGCAGGTGAGCTGCTCAAGGACGAATTTGCCGCGCAGCACCGGTGCCGGATGCACCGGATGAGCGTGTCCGGCCAGCACCGCGCCGAGCGTGAGCAGACCCGAGCGCTGTTCGGCCGGAAATGTGGCCGGGCGTAGGGTCAGCTGAAAGCCCAGGTTGCCGTCGTCTAGTTCCATCCGATGCACGTGCGAGTCGTGAATCTCGACAGGGTTGTATGCAGAGGCGGTGGTCTGGATCCCCTGGTAGCTTTCCACCTCGGTGACATAGCCGTGGTGGTCCGTCAGGAGAGACGCCAGGGTGCCGTCGCCATCAAAGATCGTTCGCTCCACGAACAGGTCGGCTTCCTTCACCATGCCCGCCCGCATTCCGAGCAGGGCCCCCGACCAGACCTCTTCGCGGTCCTGCACATCGTCTTCCTCGTCCACCGCGAACACGTCGGGCCCATCGAGACGGTCACCGTTGGCCTCCTGCATCTGCCTCAGCGTACGTAGCTGCATCCCATCAACGCTGCCG
>CAJWOS010000683.1 GCA_913044235.1 uncultured Pseudomonadota bacterium | reverse complement strand
AACAGGATCTTCCAGTGTCCGAGGAAGAGGTTTGCAGCGCCCATCTGAAGCTGGAAAAGGATGTCCTGCCTGGGCTCATCGCCCAACAGATCCGCATCATCGTCCAACGTGCGAAGCTTTTCGTCTTCGCTCCGGCCCTTGTCTTCGGCCACCATCGCCTCCTCCATGTATCCACCACCTCTCGCCGCCTCACCGCCTCTGCCGGCACCCCTCCCCACCGCGCGATCGCACGGACCAATCCAGCGAACGCCCAAATTCCCGGCTGGTCCAATAGCGACGCGGACAGGACCGCCCAGCCCATTTGTTCCGCCTCTGCGGCCAGCTGCTTCTGCAGCGCCGATGCGCCAACGCCGAGTGGGCCAGTCAAAAACAGAGAGCGTCCGGCCACATCGCGCACCGGCGACATCCACTGCCGAGCCAGCTCGAGCACTGCCGCTCGGCCATCCAGTTCCGGCTCCTGCACCCCGAGCTGTCGCGGCCGCTCTCCGGCATGCCTCAACAACGCATGCATCACACCTTTCGCAGACTGGGGCCGGTGAACCGGCTCTTTTTGGAGCAGGTGCATGACAATCTCGCCCACCGGCTGGGGAATCCCCGGCACGCGAGCACAGGGCTCTACTGGGGTCTCCGTGGTGTGCATCCGCCGAAGTTCCTGCGGGTCGTCGCTGTCGAAGGGGCGGTGCCCCGTGAGCAATCGGTAGAACAACACGCCCAATGAGTACAGATCTGTTCGAGCATCGACCTCACCCCCGGTGTACTGCTCTGGCGCTGCGTATGCGTAGGTACCGACGAACTCGCCTTTTCGGGTAATCCTCTCCTCAGCTTCGGCCAGCCGCGCCGTTCCGAAATCGAGCACTTTCACCCGTCCATCCCGCAGCACCAGCACATTGGACGACTTCAGATCGCGATGCACCACGCCACGGTTGTGCAGGTACACCAGCGCTCGAGCAACCTCACCAATGATCCGTACCGCTTCGCGAATGCGTTCGGGCGTTCCGGGGCGTCCACAGCGCTTGGCGTAGACCTGCGCCGGAACCCCATCCAACAACTCCATTGTGAGAAACGGGGTGCCATCTTCCGCCACCCCAAAGCGATACACCCGCACGATGTTGGGATGGTCGAGTCGAGTCAATGCGCGAAATTCGCGCCCAAACCGGTGGTGGCCTCGAAATCGACGCTCAAGGAGCTTGAGTGCGATCCGCCGGCCCGTCTCCGGCTCCACCACCTCGTAAACCGCAGCCATCCCCCCCCGCGCCACGGGGCGAACGACTCGGTAGGGGCCGATGGTCTCGGGGGGTGTGGAGTGCTCGGTCACCCGGGGAGCATACCGAAATTGACGGCAAGGGGTCATGTCCTCCCGGTGCGTTTCCGATCCCCCTCTCAGATGCGGTCTCGAAGCCGCGGAGCTCGCATGGAGCGAGGCTCACTGGAGAGGAAGCATGTCCATGTCTCGTACCTTCGCGGCCCTGTCGCTCTTCTGCGTTCCATCCATCGCCGCAGCGGGCGATGTCGGCATCACCGTCTCCGACATCGGCGGCGCAGACTACGCATCCATCGCCGACGCCATCGCCGGAACGAGTCCCGACGACGCCGTTCACATTCGCGTCCTCTCCGGCCAGTTCCCGTCGGTCATCATCCACCGTGCCGGCGTGATTCAAATCGAGTCCGGTGGCTCCGCCGACCTCGTCTCCATCGGCGCTATCGACGTCAACGACGTGGGCGCGGATGTCACCGTCCGCAACATTCAGATCACTGGCGGCGGCGCTCGCGTGTCTCGCGGTGCCCTCACACTCGAAGAGCTCTCCATCGTCAATGCAGATGGCTCGGGTCGCGCGGCCGTCGAGGCCGCCCATGACACCAACCTCACGATGGATACCGTGCTCGTGGAGAACTGGCGCGGCGCGCAGGCCCCGATCATCGTCGAGCAGAACGTCAACGCCAACCTCGATACCGTGGGCGTGTTTGCCAGCGAAGGCTCGAAAGCGGGCGGGGTCTGGGCCCGCAACGCAAACCTCCGCATTTCGGGTCTGTTCACGACCGATACCACCGGCATCGAGGGTGCCGGTGCCGTACATATTCATGGTGGCAAGGTGCAGATGGACGGCAGCCAGTTCCTTCGCGCGACCGGAGCCATGGGCGGCGGCCTGCGCATGACCGGCAACGCTGAAGTGGTCGCCCAAGACATGGTCTTTGCTGAAAACAGTGCTCCCGAAGGGGCCCATGTGCGGATGGAGTCGGGCACCTTCGAGCTCGTGCGCTCCACCGCGTCGGAAGGTTCCGCAGAGCGCGGCGGGGTCTTCTGGCAAGGTGGCGGCACCGCAACCATCCGCAACGCAGCGTGGGACGGCAACCATGCCCTCCAGGCGGGTGCCGCGGTGTACCAACAGGCGGGCGTCCTCGAAGCCTCCTTTGGCACCTTCACCCGGATGGCATCGGGCGGCGCAGCCAGCGCCCACACCGGCAGCGGTACCGCCACCTACAACGGGGTCATCATCGCCGAGACCGAGGGACCGGCTTTCGATATCAGCGGTGACGCCACGACGACTTTCGACGACGGCCTGATGTGGCTCGTCCAGGCGAACCAAGCGGTCTACGGCAACCTTTCCTACGAGCCGAACGAGGCCTTCCAGGCCCCTGCATTCGTCCGGCCTGTCGACGGCGACTACGCACTGCGCGCGACCTCAGCCGGTCTGGATCTCGGTGTACTCGGGGCTGCCGATCCCGATGGTACCGCCGCAGACGCAGGCATGTATGGGGGTCCGGATGCATGGATTCTCGATGACCTTGACGGCGATGGGTACGTCTACGGTCGTGACTGTGCAGATGAGGATCCGGAGATCCACGAAAACGCCGTAGATGTCTTCTACGACGGAATTGACAGCAACTGCGACGGTGCCAGCGACTTCGACCAGGACGGCGATGGCTTCGACGCCAACCTCCTCGGCGGCGGCGACTGCGACGACACCGATCCCAGCATCCACCCCGGTGCAGTGGAATCCGGTGGCGACAAGATTGACGAAGACTGCGACGGCTTCGACTATCCCGACGCCGATGCTGACGGCTGGCCGGCCAACTTCGACTGCGACGACACGGACAGCAGCGTGTCGCCCGATGCGGAAGATGCCTGGTATGACGGGATCGATCAGGACTGCGCGGGCAACGACGACTTCGATCAGGATGGTGACGGC